>JAMOPE010000154.1 GCA_027064785.1 Geobacteraceae bacterium | reverse complement strand
CGAGGAAGAGAAGCTCCACATTGCCCGGCGTTATCTTCTGGGTAAGCAGATCAAAGCTCATGGTCTGAACGATAAAGAGATCCGTTTTTCTGACCGGGCGATTTATGAGATTATCAGAAGTTATACACGTGAATCTGGCGTTCGGAGTCTTGACCGCAATATCGCAGCAGTGATGCGTAAGCTGGCTCGAATGTCGCTGGCAGATGATTCTGCAACAAATTTCAGTGTCGGTGAGAGGCAAGTGCGTAAGTTTCTCGGCGTTCAACAATATCAGCACGGACTGTGTGAAGAGCAGGATCTGGTCGGAACTGCTACAGGGCTGGCATGGACAGAAACGGGTGGTGAACTACTGACAATTGAAGTGACCACTTTGCCGGGGCAGGGGAAGTTGATGATTACCGGTCAACTTGGTGACGTGATGCAGGAATCTGCGCAGGCGGCATTAAGTTATATCCGCTCTCGCTGGCAGCAACTGGAGTTGGATAAAGATTTCTATTCGAAGCTCGATATACACGTCCACGTTCCGGAAGGGGCTGTTCCGAAAGATGGCCCGTCAGCTGGAATTACTATTGCTACGGCACTGGCTTCAGCGCTAACAGGGCGTCCTGTTAGAAGGGATCTGGCTATGACGGGGGAGGTGACCCTGCGCGGGCGAGTGTTGGCTATTGGGGGGCTTAAGGAAAAGCTGCTAGCTGCCCGGCGTGGTGGAATCACCAGGGTTCTTATTCCTAAAGAGAATAAAAAGAATTTGGTTGATGTCTCTCCGCTTATCCTCAAATCACTTGAGATCGAAACGGTTGAGCATGTTGATAAAGTTCTTGGATTTGCACTTGACATTCAGGGGTGAATCAGGGTTTGACCTGCTGCGGCAACAAAAGATTATTTAATGGAGAAAGCCCGTAAAATGGGGAAAAACATCTTGACAGTTTTTTCAAAAACCTGATATATCTTATCGCGTTTTTGCACAACTGAACTTACATAAAACTTACGAGGAGGTATGCTTGTGACTAAAGCGGATCTGGTCAATGCAATGGCAGAAAAGGCGGGGCTTAGCAAAACTGATGCAGAGGGAGCTCTGAAAGCTTTTACTGAGGCAGTAACTGACGCTCTGAAAGCAGGGGAAAAAGTTGCTATGGTAGGTTTCGGAACCTTCAGTGTTGGTGATCGCGCCGCACGTACTGGTCAGAATCCACAAACTGGTGAAAAAATTCAGATTGCTGCAGCCAAAGTACCGAAGTTCAAGGCTGGTAAGGCTCTGAAAGACGCAGTTAATTAATACTTAGTACGCAAGCAGATAGAAGTATCAGAAGTAGGAAGTAAAAGCTGTCCATCTTCAATCCCACTTGGGCGCTGGTTACTTCCTATTTCTATCTGCGGGGCTGTAGTAGAGTTGGTTACAACGCCGGCCTGTCACGCCGGAGGTCGCGGGTTCAAGTCCCGTCAGCCCCGCCATTTTAATAACATAAGTTCCAGGGCGAATAGCTCAGCTGGGAGAGCGCCTGCCTTACAAGCAGGATGTCGGGGGTTCGAGCCCCTCTTCGCCCACCAATTTCTGGGCAAGGTAATGAATATTTGACGAGAATATCATCAAGTTGAATTTACCAGCATGCAAATGAAGTATTAGTAGAAATACCGCAAGTTTGGGGATGTAGCTCAGTTGGTTAGAGTGCCTGCCTGTCACGCAGGATGTCGCGAGTTCAAGTCTCGTCATTCCCGCCATTAAACGAAAAAGGTTCCTGCTTTCTAAGTGGGGACCTTTTTTTATTTACGGAGAAAAATTGTTTAATCGGGTTATGAGGGAAAGACCCCCTAAATTTCGGCAGAAAATTGTTGAACGGCTTGATTGGGGGCTGGCGTAGATAGCAGGGCGGAAATCATGGCAACTCCATAAGCACCACCTTTCAGCACCTCCCTCGTATTGTCTATTTTGATCCCTCCGAGAGCGTAGACTGGTATTTTGCAACAGTTGCAAATCGTCTGCAATGAATCGACTCCAACGGGGGAACCAAATGGTGCCTTGGAGGGGGTAAAAAAGATGGGTCCGTAGGTGATAAAATCAGCCCCTTGATTTTGTGCTGATTCTGCTTCAGACATTGAATGGGTAGAGACTCCAATCAAAGCATGTGAACCAAGAATTTCCCGGGTCTTTTTGATTGGAAGAGAGTGCCCGCCCAAGTGAACGCCATCAGCGCCAACTGCTAGGGCAATATCAATTCTATCGTTGATCAGTAAACGTGCATTATATCTATGTGTCAGCACGCGAAGGTCTCTGGCGAGAGGGTAGAGCTCTGCTGCCGACAAATCCTTTTCTCGCAGTTGCACCATTCTGATTCCGGCTTGTAACAGCTCCTCGACAATATCAATCAATCGACGTTGTTTATAGGTCTGCTTTTGATCTGTTATCAGGTAGATTTTGGGTAATGATTCAGTCATTTGCTGCTTTATTCAGAAAGGCACCATCCCAGTCTTTCCAGACAGCTTCATAACCATGTGATTTTAAAAATGCTTCGACTTCTGCCGGTGACCGTTCATCACTGATGGCAAATTGCTCGGCATCGTGATCTTCCTCACCGTAACCGCCAGGGGCGGTACACGAACCGGCACTCATCTGGGTAATCCCCAACGGCAGTAGGTTGTTACGCAGCTCGGCCCCTTCGCGGGTTGATAAAACCAGCCCCGCGTCGGGGAGCAACAGGCGTAAAGCACAAATAAACTGTGTGAGCTGCCGGTCATCGACGATACTGTTCGGTTGAAAACCGCCATCGGCCGGGCAAATGCGGGGGAAGGAGAGAGTGACCTGGGTCCGCCAGAACTTTCTTGCCAGGTAAAGGGCATGCAGTCCGCTGTAAAAGACATCGCTTAAACTGTTACCAAGCCCGAGTAATGATCCGATTCCGATACGTCTCAGCCCC
>JAMOPE010000153.1 GCA_027064785.1 Geobacteraceae bacterium | reverse complement strand
CTCATCGCTCTTGTTCTTTTGTTAATAGTTATCTGGAACCCAGTGCGTGGCCAGCAAAGACTTTAGATATTTATGATTTTCTTGGTTTAGAAGCTTTGAAGCGTATACGCCAGCGGCATGGAGAACCGGAAGATTGGAAAGAATGCCCAGCCGATGTAACCGCTGATGGGAGTTTGGCTATCACATTGCCTAATGTCCCTGACAACTATCCTCTCAGGGAATTCGAGTTGGCTGCTCCCTTGGACAGCCCCGGAAGACGCAGGACTTTTTCCAAAAAGGATATTCAACGGATTTCATTGTTTCAATTAGAACCTTGGGAAGGGTATGAAGTCCCTTCTGATCTTATCCCGCCGATTTTTCAAAAACATGACGTGCGTTTAGAAAACGGCTTCTGGAGTTACCTGTGGGAAGATACATGGGTGTACCGCTGGAAGAGATCGGAAGGTATAGATTATTTTGCCGTTTGGGCTATGGAAGGTGTTCGACCCACATATGTGGCTTTCTTTGATTTCCATACAGCAGAGCAACATTTTACACAACAGTTTGCACAATGGGCCAAAAATCAACCATGGAACTGGATGGAAAAGATCAAGGCACATTTGGTGAAGGTTTTTCCTGCTTTGGAGAGCATGAATGTGGAGATTGATGATGCACCAGGAGGACAACAAGGCGAAACAGGTTATCTCCGGGGTTTAGAGGGTAGGTTGCTAATCGATCATTTCGGCGACGGCGCCCGTCATGCGTTCAAAGTGCTGGCTTCTCTGATTGCATTGTCGGAAACGGTGGATGAGGAACACCACGGACTTTTCCTATGGGAAGACCCGGAATTGTTTATGCATCCAACTTCGTTAAACAGATTATTGCAAGAAATTCTAAAATTGACTAAAGATAAATCGATACAAGTGTTTATTTCTTCCCAGAGTATAGAAACTACTGCATTGCTGACCGCCCATATCAGAAAAATGGAGATGCAATCAGGTTATCGCGTTTTGCGGCTGGACTTGCAAGATGGGAAGCTATTCGTTGCCAAATACAACTATGATAATGTGATGGCGTGGTTTAAGGCCGGAATGGATCTGCGCTTTTGGGAAGCAATAGATTTGCCGATATCGTATTGCTATCTGAACCCGGAGGAGGAGTAATGGTCATAATATTCCCTTTTGGTGAGGGCAAAACTGAGAAGATTGTCTTTGAGTTCCTCGTAAATAGGGAATTTCAATCGGGGAGCTTTCGCAATTTTGTCTCTGTGGGAGGCAAAAATTCCTTTAAGGATAAAATCCTGAAAACTGTGCAGGGAGACCTCAAAGCAGAACGAGATGAGATACGGATAATAGCATTCCGCGATCTGGATGCCGGAGAGCAAGTGGATGGTATCGTGCAATCATTTCAAAACATTGTGTGGGAACTTTTAAGGCCCTGGATGTTACGACCAAAAGCGCAACAAATTCGTCTAAATACTATCTATATGTGGGAAGCGTTCACTGTCCCAAGGCGTTCCGGTTTGCGTTTGGTTCTCCATATTGCAAATCATGAAAACTCAAACTTACCCATTTCCTTACAGAATCAGACGGCCGATGGTTACATTTTGAGACTTGGATTGACAGATCAAGTGCTGAGCCGCTTCGCTCAAGAAAGCAAGGTTAGCAGTAACCCTAATTCCCTGTATGAACTTGTTACAAGTGCTATCCCAAGCGCAATAACACACCGGGGTATTTCCTTTGATGAGGACAAGGACTATCTGGCGGCATATTTGACAGCAACTCGCTTTTGGGTTGTCAAGCGCACGGAAGAGAAATCTCTCTTGGTCAGGATCATTCTTGAGTGGGCATGGAAATATAATCGGGAACACTTTAATCAAGTATTTGCAAGTTGGTACACCGCTATAAAGGAGGTCATAAGGTGAAACACGAATGTCAAGCTTATTTTGCTTTTGCTTTACAAGATAGCACTACTCGCGCTTATACGATAGATTGGTTTGTTGGGAAATCTACACATCTGCCCTATCGGTGGAAAGAAATTATATTTTTTGAAGACGATTATGCTCGCCTTGGAATTCTATCCCAGGCACTTGTTACTGGGCATAAGGAACATGCTCGTATGGGCTCCAGAAAAAACCCTACCGGCCTCTATTATTGGATCAAACATCACAGTGAAAAGTTTTTTGAGAATAGAATTAAGCTTATGCGAGGATTTGGACTCATTCCTTCCCTCCCCGACCTCTCCATCTTCCCCAAAGGTTCATGGGCGGTTCAGGTTAATTTCACACTCAAAAAACCTTACATCAGCAAGGACGATGTGGACTTCTATATCATTGATAATCCCGTTAAAAAAGAATGGGTATTCAAAGTCCCTTATGTCGCACCGAGCCAGTGGAAAGGGGCGTTGAGAGCAGCAATGCGAAGACTACGTGGTTACACATCGTGGGAAGAGGAAGCTCGGAATGAACAAATGGTTCGTTTATTCGGCAATATAAAGGGGAAAGAAACGGACTTCAGTGCAGGCTCTCTCCACTTCTATCCCACCTTCTTTGACCGCATTGGACTTGAAGTTATCAATCCACATGACCGGAACACAGGGGCAGGTAAAAAACCTATTTATTTTGAATGCGTGCCAGCAGGGACTCCGGGGATCTTCACTTTGCTTTATGTGCCGCCGGTGAATACCGACGAGAACACCGCCAGAGCCGACCTCAAAGCCGTAGCCAAAGGCGTCCAAGCGATGCTTACACAATATGGTTTTGGAGCAAAGACAAGCAGCGGATATGGCGTGGCGGAAATAGATAAATTTGTCACACGGAGACACAGTGAACACGGAATAGAGATACAGGATTTTAATGCTGGAGGTGAAGATGAAGGGCTTTAGACAATTTCGGCATTTACCTCGACACATCGTCTGGAGCACGGATAAGATCGATTTAAATGA
>JAMOPE010000152.1 GCA_027064785.1 Geobacteraceae bacterium | reverse complement strand
CACCATCAACCGAAATTTTGCAGGCGGTTATCGACCGCAGCGATCAGGCTGTTGAACCACTCCATATTGAGTGGTCGGTCAACGAAAAAATCGCCTTTGAAGTCGCATTGGCCGCCAGCTATACCGGCAAACGCTCGGTTGCCGTGATGAAGCAGGTCGGACTCAACGTTGCAGCAGACCCTTTTATGCGTACCGCCTATCTGGGAATCAAAGGGGGAATGCTGACGATTGTTGCCGACGACCCCGGCCCGCACAGTTCACAGAGCGAGCAGGATACCCGGCTGTTCTGTCTTCAGGCACGGGTTCCGGTTCTTGATCCGTCCAGCCCCGCTGAAGCAAAAGATTTTGTCCAGCCTGCCTTTGAACTGGCCGAAAAATACGAAATGAATGTGGTGCTGCGGCCAACCACCCGCATCTGCCATTCACGCCAGAATGTCGCTATTGCTGACCCGATAAAACTTGATCGACAGGCAAAGTTTGAACCCGACACCGCTCGCTGGGTTGCAACACCCGCGTTCCTTCCCGCCCTGCATCGAAATCTGAACGCCAATCTGGAAAAAATCGCGGCAGAACCCGACTGGCAGCCCCGTCTGACGGCAGGCAACAACAGTCAATCTCGAACAGCATTGGTTGCATCGGGAATTGTCTACTCCAACCTTGTTGACCTTCTCGACGAATTGGGACTTGGCGCAACGATCGATCTTTATCAGGTTCTGATGCCTTACCCCTTAAGTCCCGACTTTTCCCGGCAGCTGCATCAAAACTACGACCGGGTTCTGATCCTTGAAGAGACTTATCCGGTGATCGAACTGCAGCTTGCCCATCCCGGCAGTCACGGCAAACAGAACGGTGCTGTTCCCCGCGAGGGGGAGCTGACTCCCGATGTGATCCATCAGACTCTCGCCGATTTTCTTGACCTTGAACAACCCGCCGAGAGACCGGCGGAACGACGCGGCCAACGGCCATCGCTGTGTCCCGGCTGCTCGCACAGATCGGCCTTTTACAGTATCAAAAAGTGTTTTCCGAAAGGAATTTATCCCTCTGATATCGGTTGCTACACCCTGGGGATGAATTTGGGTGCGGTTCACACCGTCCACTGCATGGGAGCATGTATCAGTCAGGGCACGGGATTTTATCAGGCGTATCAGCAGGATGACGGTGAGTTTCCGACGATTATCGTTACCATCGGCGATTCGACCTTTTTCCACGCCGGGATTCCGGCCCTGATCAACGCCGTGATCCAGCAGGCACGCATCATCGTCGTTATTCTCGATAACTCTACCACCGCCATGACCGGTGGCCAGCCGGTTCCCCACATGGGATTCTCCGCCGGTGAAGTTCCCACCAAAGCGGTCGCCATTGAACCGTTGGTCAAAGCGGCCGGGGTCGAGTGGCTTGAAGTCTGTAACCCCTACGACAATGAAAAATTTGAGGAACTCCTTAAACAGGCCGATGCTCACATCCGCAGCCCCGAAGGAGGAGTCGCGGTCCTCATCGCCAAACATGGCTGCATCATGGACCCGGCGGTTCGCAAGGCACAGGAGTCGTTTCTCGTCACTATCAACGACGCATGTGTTGGCTGCCGGATCTGTGTCGATAAATTTGAGTGCCCAGCCCTTTATATGGATGAGAACAACAATGTCGCCGTCGTCGATCAGGATCGCTGCATCGGCTGCGGTACGTGTATTCCGGTCTGCCCTGTCAACGCAATTATCAAGGAGGAGAAGTGATGAAACAGCAAATTATCGTCAGCGGCATCGGCGGTCAGGGAGTGCTGTTTCTGACCAAAGTCATTGCTCAGGTTGCCGTCAACCGCAATATCCCGGTCCTGACCTCTGAAACCCACGGGATGGCTCAACGGGGAGGAACCGTTCTATCAACTATCAAAGTTGGCGATTTTGCCAGTCCGTTAGTGCGAACCGGACAAGCGGATCTAGGATTGCTCCTCTGGGAGGCCAACTTACCGGTCCACCGGTCCCTGTTAAAAACAGAGGGAGCGATTCTGATTAATGCTGCTGATCCTGGAGAAGGAACCCGGATCGACGCCGCCGGAATCGCCCGCAACCTCGGCAATGCCGTTCTCGCCAATCTGGTGTTGTTGGGACTGGCGGTTAAAGAGCAGACTTTATTCTGTACCCAGAAAGAATGTGAAACAGCGATCAAACAGCTGGCACCGGCAAGATTTGTTGAGCAGAATATTGAGGCGTTTTATCAAGGATTGAGATAGTTCCTTCTCCCTGTGGGAGAAGGTGCCCAACGGGCGGATGAGGGGAAGTTGTGTTCAATTAACCGTATTCCGGGGACACGTAACAAAGTACATGTCCCCGGAATACTTGCTGTTGTGAAAAATTGAGTCGATGACCAGTCAACAAAAAATCCTCTATTTCCTTTATCTCCACCGCACCGGACTCACCGTCACCGGTCTGTCCATCGCGCTGCTGATATTCCCCCTGCTTGAGGATAATCCCTACACCATCGGCTCGACCAACCTGATCGCAATCAATGCTATCGTGGTTCTCGGTCTCAATCTGTTTATCGGCTATGCCGGACAGATCTCCCTTGGTCATGCGGCCTTTTTCGGCCTCGGAGCTTACGGATCTGCTATCGCAACCGTCACTTTCGGGATTCCACCGTGGCCGGCAATGGTTCTGGTCGCCTGTGGAGTCGCAGTGGTCGCTTTAATTCTTGGCATCCCGATCCTGCGACTATCGGGACATTACCTTGCCATGGCAACACTGGGACTGAATTTCGTTGTTCACAGCATCCTGCTCCAGTGGGATGAGGTGACCGGCGGGCCAAGTGGTTTTTCGGGAATTCCCTACCTCTCCTTCGGCAGCTTTGAGTTTGATGACGAAATCCGTCTCCACTATCTGCTGTGGGGAATCACCCTGATCAGCCTGCTGCTATGCCTCAATCTGGTTCGC
>JAMOPE010000151.1 GCA_027064785.1 Geobacteraceae bacterium | reverse complement strand
GGTCATTGATTCCCATCACTTCGGTCGGATCATCGACACACAGAGCCCGGGTTTTCTCCCCGGCAGCCACCGCTGCTGCAACAACGTCAGTCAGGTAGTATTCCCCCTGAGCATTATTTTTGTTCAGCCCCTTTAAAGCAGAAAGGACAAATGCCGCGTCAAACAGATAGGTTCCGGTATTAATCTCGGTCACCAGCCGTTGCTCTTCCGTGGCATCTTTTTCCTCAACAATCTGTAAAACCTGTTCGCCATCGCGGATAATCCGCCCATAACCGGCAGGGTTGGGCATTTCTGCAGTCAAAACAGTCACAGCTGCTTTCTGCCGGGAGTGATACTGCTGCAATCGCTGTAACGTTTCCGCCTGGATCAACGGTACATCACCACACAACAGGAGCAACGCACCCGAATAGCCACGCAGAGAATCGGCGGCACACATCAAGGCGTGCCCGGTTCCCAACTGGTCGGTCTGCTGAATCCAGGTGAGATCATCAGCGGGAAAAGTATCCGTGACCTGTTCAGCCCGATGACCAACAACAACTTTCAATTGCCTGAATCCAGCTTGACGAGCCGCTTCAAGTGGATAGGAAAGCATCGGCTGTCCGCAAATCGGATGCAACACTTTCGGCAGTGCCGACCTCATTCTGGTTCCTTTTCCGGCGGCCAGAATGACCGCTGCCAATCCCTTTTGCATACACAAATCCCCTTTTTTAGATATTTGTTGAAAACATTTAATTATCTCAAAATGACAGAGATCAAGTCAAGCAACAACCCTCCCAAAGCGAGATAAAATCGTGCAATTATTTACATTTTTAAATGATTCGCGTATAGTTTGGAGGTTGGAGGAGAGTTTAATGGACGAACGGCGCGAATTGGCACAGGAACTTGACGAAATCCAGCATCTGATCAAGGAGTTGGAAATTCGCTACGAACAATATTTTGCAGGGATTGAACGCCGGGAACCGTTCAACGAGCGTAAAAATATTGCCCGCCGGATTCGCCATTTCACCAATCGCCATATCGTCTGGACCGATCTGAAATTTCGCTATCAGGGGATTGCATCCCGCTTCATGTCGTACGGCCAGTATTGGGATCGAATTTTACGGCTGATTGACGAAGGAAAATATCATCGTCATACCGTAAAGATCTCACCTCCATCAGCACAAAAAACCAAGAGCAAGTCAATCGATCCCAAAATAGAGGCCGCCAAACTCCAACAGGAGTTAAGTAAGGCACGTGAAAACTGTGGCCTCTCGGGAAGTGCTCCCAGTGCCGAAAAGGTCGCCAGTTTCCTCGCATCCCAACGTGAAAAAATCCGTGATCGCTACGGGGATAAACCCGTCGAATTCAGTATCGATACCAGCGGTGACAAGCCCCGCATCAAAGTCAGCCTCAGAAAATAAGTGATGAAAATCCTCATCGCGACCCTGCATGTCCGTCCATCAGCACAAGCTGTTCCTCTGGCAGCAGGCTGCCTTAAAGCGTGTCTGCCGAGTGAGCTACAACAACAAACCAAGCTGATAGATCTGTTCCCCGATGACGACACTGCAACTCTTTGCCGACGACTTCTCGATCACAATCCTGAGATTATCGCTTTTTCCCTTTACGTCTGGAACCGGCTGCAAATCGTCGAACTGGCCCAAATACTACGGGAGCAACAACCTGATATCACACTGCTTGCCGGCGGACCCGAAGCGAGTGCAGATAGTCTGAATGTTATTCGTGACGGATTATTCGATGGGATTATTCGCGGAGAGGGGGAGGTCTCGTTTGCTCAATTGATTTCTCACTTGACCAACAGCCAAGACATACCTCCAATTTCAGGGTTCATTCCAGCTGATATGAGGGGGGGTAATCTTCCTGCAGCGGCTGTCTGTGCCAATCTGTCAGCTCTATCATCACCATGGCTGACAGGTCAGATTGAACTGGTAAAAGATGGCGGTGTGTTGTGGGAAGTTGCACGTGGTTGCCAGTTTAATTGTGCATTCTGTTACGATGCCAAGGGGCATCAGGGAGTACGCCCTCTCCCCACAGAGCGGCTGAAAGAGGAACTGAAACTTTTTGCCAAAAAGCAGGTCGCACAGATCTGGATTCTCGATTCAACCTTCAATGCACCACCCGAGCGGGGCAAACAGCTGCTCCAAATGATTCTTGAGATTGCACCGCAAATCCACTACCACATCGAAGCGAAAGCCGATTTTCTCGATTCAGAAACTATCGAACTTTTGGCACAACTCTCATGTTCGGTACAGATTGGTCTGCAGTCGGCAACGGCACAAGTACTCAAGCCGCTCCACCGCAATCTCAACCCCCGGCAGATGGAGCAGCAACTCCGGGAAATGTCACTGGCAGGGATCACGTTCGGTCTCGATCTGATTTACGGACTGCCGGGCGACGATCATCACGGTTTACAGAAAAGTCTCGATTTTACCCTGCGTCAGCAACCCAACCAGCTCGACATTTTCCCCCTCTCAGTCTTACCGGGGACCGAACTGTTTGATCGGCAGATTGAATTCGGAATTCGTGGAGAATTACAGCCCCCCTACCGCCTGTTGGAGAACTCAAGTTACTCAGCGAGTGACCTTGAAAAAAGTCAGTTCCTCGCCGCTGCAACCGAAATTTTCTACAACCGCGGCCGGGCCGTCGGGTTTTTCATGCCACTATGCAATACCCTGCATCAGTCCCCCAGCAGCTTTCTGCAACAGTTCGGTGACTGGCTCAAAAATGACAAGCAGTTACTGCTACAAAAAATCCTCGACACCGACAATTGGAGACCTGCCGCGATTCTTCCGCTGCAGCAGGAATTCGTTGCCCGGCAGCTTCTCAAGACAAACAAGAAAAAGCTCATCAAAGTTGCTGAAGATCTGATCAATTTTCATTACCTGTGTGCCGAAACATTGCTGGCTGAGGATTGCCAGTCCGCCGGATA
>JAMOPE010000150.1 GCA_027064785.1 Geobacteraceae bacterium | reverse complement strand
CTGTGCCGCATCAACAACCAGCATCGCGCCTTCACAGGCAGACAATGAGCGGCTGACCTCATAAGAGAAATCGACATGACCGGGCGTATCGATCAGATTCAGAATGTAATCGTGACCATTTTTTGCTTTGTAATTGAGTCTGACGGCCTGGGCTTTGATTGTGATCCCACGCTCCTGCTCCAACTCCATTTTATCCAGATACTGGTCAGATTTTTCCCGGTCGGTGAGTGCGCCAGTCGCTTCGAGCAAGCGATCAGCAAGAGTTGATTTACCGTGGTCAATGTGGGCGATGATTGAAAAGTTGCGAATATATTTCTGATTCATAAAATCCCGATTTAAATAAAGACAGATCTTGAGCAGCTGAGGATAATAGGCTTGTTCACCCCGTTTTGTAAAGGATAAACAGGGCAACTGACAGCCACAAGCTGTCGCTAGTGCGACTGCATTACGCAAGATTATTAAAGTTCGAAACAACTCTTCTCACGGCAGATGAAACAACTCTTTCTCAATTGTTAAAACAGGGTTATAAATCAGCTTGACAAGGAGACCATCTGCAATTAGGTTGTCTTATCGGTAGCAACAACGGCAGACCCTGCCCGTTCACAGTGGAATCGTAGTGTGGGAGCCAGTGAAGGTTTAATCAGCAACGACATCCCCGGGTATCTATCGATATGGCCTGCTCAGTAAGGAGAAGAGCTTAATTCAATTTTCTAGGGTATCTGCTTGTGAACAGCAAAACAGTTATGGTATAAGTCGAAAGTTGAACCTGCAATTTAATCTGATTTTATCAGGGATTTATATGGATCATTTAGATCGTTCCAGACGAGAGCCTGCAGAGGTTATCTGTCCGAAATGCCGTTATAGTGAAATCATTTACCTGCCGGTAACTGACCTTCCGCTTTGCCCTAAATGTAAAATCCGTATGTCAATTTCTGAACTTCTTGATGAAGGAAAATCGTACTGAAATATTAACCCGTCGGATATTTAATTCGACACAGCTTTCCATTATTACTTCTTATGAGGAGGAAGACACATGAAACATGTAAAATTGGTATTGGCCTGTCTGTTGGCTCTTTGCATTGTCCTACCTAGCGTTGTCAGTGCGGACACCATTGATGACATTCAGAAGCGCGGTAAGTTACTTGTTGGTATGGAACCAGGCTACATGCCATTTGAGATGACCAACCAAAAAGGTGAGATCATCGGCTTTGATGTTGATATGGCCAAGGGGATTGCAAAAGCCATGGGCGTCAAGCTCGAACTGGTTAATACCGCCTGGGATGGGATTATCCCTGCCCTGCTGACCAAAAAATATGACATGATCATGAGCGGAATGACCGTCACCCAGGAAAGAAACCTGAAAGTTAACTTTGCGAACCCCTACATCGTTATCGGTCAAACCATCCTGATTAAAAAAGAAATTTCAGGTAATGTTAAATCATTCAAAGACCTCAATAATAAAAAATACAAGGTCGGTTCTAAACTCGGAACAACTGGTGAAAAAGCAACCAAACGCCTGATTCCTAACTGTACCTACATCTCCTTTGATACCGAAGCAGAAGGCATCACCGACCTGGTTAACGGTAAAATTGATGCATTTGTTTATGACCTCCCCTATATGGAAATTGCTTATAAGCAAAAAAGTGAAGGGAAACTGGTTTATCTCAACAAGCCTTTCACTTATGAGCCTCTGGGCTGGGCCGTTCGTCGCGGCAACCATGACTTCCTAAACTGGCTGAACAACTACATGGCACAGATCAAAAGCGATGGCACCTACGACAAGATCTATGCTAAGTGGATCCAAAGTGATGCATGGTTGAAGCAGATTCAGAAGTAATATGAAAAACGCTGCGGAGGGTACAGTTGATATTGTACTCTCCGCTTTTTTTGCGCTCAAATCGAGACTTTTACGAAACCATTCTATGAAAGCTTTCTGTCACAAAAGAAACCAGTAAGGTTAGCTATGAATAAAAAAAACTGGCAGTGGAGACTGTTGACCGTCTTAGTTCTCCTGGGAATTGTTGCCGGACTTTGGTATGCGACCAAGCGAATTGATTACACCTGGCGCTGGAATCGAATTCCGCAGTATTTTGCTTACAATAGTGAAGATGTCAAAACGGCAGTTGCCGATGGCACGATCATCAAACTTGATAATAAAGGAAAGCTGACGAGCGTTGTCGTAAAGAACGATAATGGTGAAACCAGCACCTATGTTGTAGATACAAAGACCGCCAACCTGAAGGTTGATGAATACCTGATGGAAGGAGATACTGTCGGTTCGACCCGTGAATGGAAAACCGGCCCACTGGCCCACGGTTTATGGGTGACGCTATGGATCTCAGCTGTTGCCAGTATTATAGGCCTAGTCATCGGTGTTATCACCGGACTCTGTCGGGTCTCACAGAATTTAACCTTGCGGCAACTTTCAATCACGTATATTGAGATTATCCGTGGAACCCCGCTACTGGTCCAGCTGTTTATCTTCTATTTCTTCCTTGGAACAGTTCTTAATATCGGCCGACTCCCCTCAGGTATTTTTGCTCTGGGGATTTTTGCCGGTGCCTATGTTGCAGAGATCATTCGAGCGGGTATCCAGTCGATTCCAAAAGGGCAGATGGAAGCAGCACGGTCTCTCGGAATGAATGTTCCACAGGCAATGATTCACATCATTCTGCCTCAAGCATTTAAAAGGACCCTTCCACCACTGGCCGGTCAGTTTATTAGTCTGATTAAAGACTCTTCCCTAGTCTCGGTTATTGCAATTACCGACCTGACCAAAAGCGGTCGTGAAGTTATTACCTCAACCTTCGCAGTTTTTGAGATCTGGTTTGTGGTTGCGTTTCTCTATCTGATATTAACTTTCACATTATCTCAAGTGGTTGCCTGGGTTGAGCGGAGGCTAGCAGTCAGTGATTAAAACAGTTAATCTAGA
>JAMOPE010000149.1 GCA_027064785.1 Geobacteraceae bacterium | reverse complement strand
GATATTCCGCTGGTGGTTTACGAAGCGCCACTGTTGTACGAAGTTGGTGCAGAAAGCCGGGTTGATAAAGTTCTGGTGGTTCGTATTGAGCCGGAAGAACAGCTGAGGCGTTTGATGGCACGGGATGGTTTAAGCAAAGCTGCTGCACAGCAGCGGATAGATGCGCAAATGGCGCAGCGGGAAAAGGTCAAGAGGGCTGATTATGTGATTGATAATTCGGGCCCGATAGAAAAAATCCGTGACCAGGTTGATCTTCTCTGGACGCGGATTTATATTGATGAATAGCGTGCTTGTTTAGCGCAGGTGATATGAACTGACGACCCAGATCCCTTTTTCTCTGACAAGAACCACAGTCTCCAGGCTGTCTTTTTTATTCTGAAAGACCGTTGTAAAGCTAACACGCAGGTAGTCTCCGTCAGGAAGTCCAACCCAGCTGGAATGTCTACTGAGTTTTTCCAATTCCCGTTTGATAACGTTCCCTAGCAGTGGTCTGATAGCAACGACCTTTATGTACCAGTCGGGGTGCTGATCTGTATAACTTTGGTTAACGGTGCTTGTTTGCTGCCATGCACCAGCAAAGTCGCCTTTATCGAGAGTTTCAGTAAATGTTTCAGCAGCGATAATTGCTGCAACATCAGGCTGATCTTCAGCGAGCGAATAACCGGGTATCGCGACAAATAATAAGATTGTGAGCAGCAGTGTGTAGGTTAGATTCTTCATGAGTTCCCCCTCTCATTACTAGATGCGTTCCACAATTGTATCTATTTTTTGTCGAAAAGTAAAGATTAAGTTCGAGGCTGATGTTCAGTGAAGGAGGAAGGATCTGCAACGCTCAAAAACATCTGCCTGTTCAGGATTTTTTTCGGTTGTCAGAACATGGGGAACGGTTGTCCCATAATTGTGAAAAACTTTGTCTGAACTTCCCAGTTGCTGATAAATCTGTTGTGCTGTTCCGGGGGCAATCGTCCTGTCTCCGCTGGAGGATAAAATCAGGCTGGGTGTTTTGATCTGGTCCAGATGACCTTCAAGCTTTCGACATAGTCTGATGATTTGAGCGACTCCTTTGAGTGGTCTTCGCTGGTAGTAGAAGGGTTGCTCTTCCTTTGGAATTTTCTTGTGCTGATAGGGGATAATGTAGTGCAGCAAGTTTGCATAGCGGGAAATAGCAGGGCACAGTTTTAGAAACGGGGAGAGGAGCAGGAGTTTTTCCGGTTTCATTTGAAGTGCCAGGTTCAAACTCAAAACTGCTCCGGTACTGAGTCCCCCGACACAGACAGTCAATCCACGACTCACCAACTGTTGGTAGCTTCGCTGGACAGTTTCCAGCCAGTCTTCCGCACGACGGGTTGCAAGATCTTCCGGAGTGGTCCCATGGCCGGGGAGCCGGACTCCGGCAACTGTAAAATTGCATTGCTGGAGATACTTGCCAAGTGAGAGCATTTCCATGGGGCTTGAACTGAAGCCGTGAATCAGGAGGATGGCTTGTCTTGATGGTTTTTCAGAAGAGAGGAGAAATGGGTAGTTGTCGGGGTGGGTTACCCCGTCGTTGCGGGCAATCTGGGTTTCCTGTTCAAGCCATTGCTGCAAATCTTATCTCCTGGTGGGGGGGCTCTCAATCAAAAAAGGCCCCTCAATGAGGAGCCTTTTGCAGATTCTGTCCGGTGAAGCTCTACTTAGGATAGCCAAGCCGGGTTGACAGCTCGGAAGATGCTTTTAGAACCAACGGCACCAGTTCACTTTCGGTCCGGGCATTGCTGACCCGCATGGTTGGCCCGGAGATGCTGATTGCACCAACGATCCGACGGGTATAATCGCGGATCGGTGCTGCGATACAACGAACCCCGAGGTCAAGTTCCTCGTCATCAAAAGCGTAGCCCTGTTCACGGACTTTGGCGAGCTCGGCAGCAATAGCGTCGGGCTCAACAATCGTTGTCGGCGTGTGGGCAATCAGGTTCATATTGGCCAATGAAGCTTCGAGCTCTTCTTCGGTCATGAACGCCATGTGGACTTTTCCCGATGCCGTACAGTACGCAGGGAGTCGCGACCCGACCCGTGAAACGACCCGAACCGTCAGATTTGTTTCAACGACATCGAGGTAGACAACATGATCTTCTTTGTAGATGGCGACGTAGGCGGTCTCGTTACTTTCTTCAACGATTTGCTCAAGGATGGGTTTTGCTTGTCGCAGCAGTCCCATTTGCTTGATAAATGTTTGTCCCAGTTCCAGAGCCTTGAGCCCAAGGCGGTAGTTTTCTGTCGCTCTGTTTTGTTCAATATAACCACGTGATTCTAGTGTGGCCAGCAAGCGGAAAACATTGTTTTTATGGAGTTTGAGACGCTTGCTCAACTCAGTGACGCCAAGCTCATCAACATCGTCATGAAATTGCTCTAGGAGATCAAGGGCATGAGAAACTGCCTGGATGATATATTCTGATTTGTCTTTCTTTACCATGGTTTCTATACCCTTCGTGTTCTTTTTTTATATATAGGGCACCAATTCTATCTGCGGGACGCCCCCCTGTCAAGCAGTATCGGACCATTTTAGTGCGAGTTTTTACGTTATTTGCTAAGTATAGAATGGCGTTCTATTCTTGTCAAACGTCATAATGAAAATTAGGCGAGAGGGGGTGATTGTCCGGGCTATTTTGCTGCGGGATTAAAACCAGTATCCAAAAAACGTCAAGGCTGTTTGATAATTTCTCTTAATAGGCTGGTCGCATAACTTCCTTTGGGGAGGGAGAAGCGCAGGGTCAGGGAATGGTTGGTTTGATCGGTGATGTCAATTTCACTGAGAGGAACTCTGAGTGGGCGACGTTCTCCGGTCATCGTCAGCCCCTGTTCCAATTTCCAGTCTTCCAGTTTCAAGCCGTTATCCCGTAAAATTTTCAGCTCTTCTTCTCCCTGTTGTCCTGAAGCAAGCAGAACCTTGTGACCAAATAGGGGA
>JAMOPE010000148.1 GCA_027064785.1 Geobacteraceae bacterium | reverse complement strand
GTTTGTCCATCTGGATGACAATGGTTGTCCATGCAGGTTTTCAGGAGGAGGAAAATGAGCGATAAAATTTATGATCTGATTGTTGTCGGTGCCGGCCCCGGTGGTTATGTCGCTGCAATTCGTGCCGCAGAGCTCGGATTGAGTGTTGCTGTGGCTGAAAAACGGACCACGCTGGGTGGTGTCTGTCTCAACGAAGGGTGTATCCCGAGCAAAGCACTGCTGGAATCGAGCGAAAAGTTTGCCAGCCTTCACCACGATTACGCCGATCATGGAATTGATGTTGCTGACATCAGTCTTGATCTTGGTCGTTTGATGGCACGTAAAGAGGCGATCATTGAAAAGCTGACAGGCGGAATTGCCGGAATGTTCAAGAAGAACAAAATCGATACAATTTTTGGTGAAGCCGAACTGCTGCCCGGTGAACCACCAGTGCATAAAGTCAGGGTCAGCGGAGAGGGCGATTCTCAGGAATTATCAGCCAAAGCAATTCTGCTGGCGACGGGGAGTGAAGCGGTTGAACTTCCCCATATCCCCTTTGACGGTGAAACAGTCATCAGTGCCCGCGAAGCTCTCAGTTTGACAGACGTCCCGAAACGATTGCTGGTTGTTGGCGGTGGTGTCATCGGTTTGGAGCTGGGTTCGGTGTGGAGTCGCCTCGGTGCAGAGGTCACCGTTGTCGAGATGTTACCGCAGCTGATTCCCCAGGCCGATGCTCAGGTTGCTCAGTTACTGCAGCGAAGTTTGAAAAAACAGGGAATCACCATCTTGCTGAAAACCCGGATCGATAGGGTTGAAACTTCAGCTGATGGTCTCGTTGCAAGTCTGACAACCGCCAAAGGTGAGCAGCAGGTCGTTTGTGATAAGGTTCTGGTTGCAACGGGACGGCGTGTCCGGACTGAAGGGCTGGGACTTGATGCGGTTGGTTTGCAGGTTAATCAGCAGGGCCAACTTGATGTTGATGAAAACTATCAGACGAATGTCCCGGGAATTTATGCTGTTGGTGATCTAATTCCCGGTCCAATGCTGGCACATAAGGCGAGTGACGAAGGAACTGCCTTTGCGGAACGTCTTGCAGGTCAAACGGCATCTTTGGATTATGCTGTTATCCCGGCAGTCACCTATACCTGGCCCGAAGTTGCCATGGTCGGGAAAAATGAAGCTGAACTGATGGCCGAAAATGTCAATTATAAGGCGGGAAAATACTTTTTTGCCGCCAATGGCCGGGCGCTGTGTGGTGGAATGACCGATGGTTTTGTTAAGGTGCTGGCCGACTCTGAAACCAATCGGGTTCTCGGTGTCCATATCATTGGACCACAGGCTTCCGAGCTGATTGCTGAGGCTGTTGCGGTCCTTTCTCTCAAGGGGACAGCCCGTGATTTGGCAGAAGCGTGCCACGCCCATCCGACATTGGCTGAAGCACTCAAAGAAGCGGCACAGGCAATCTGATTTTTCCGGCTGATTTTCTTGACAAAGCGGGGGGCAACAGCGGACAATCACCCTTTTATATCAACACCGCTGGGGATGGAGACGCTCTCAGCTTTCCAACGACCCGAGTTACGATCCTGCGGTAACGTGTAAGACGTTATTTTCTGTGAGGTTATTCTTTGAAATCGCTAAAAAAACTATTTTTTCTCCTTATTATTGTTGGGCTGATTGGTGCCGGAGTTTTCTACTTCCGTGATACCAAAGCTCCCGAACTGACAATGACCCCGGGTTCCGGTTCTATCGCTAAGAAGAGCACGTTGTTATTGTCTCTCAATGACGAAGGAACCGGGATCAAAACGGTTCAGGTTTTTGTTATTCAGGGGGCAAATCGTTCACCCTTGCTGCAACGTGATTTCCCACCCCAAACGAAGGTTGCCGATCTGGAACTTGATCTCTCGGTTCTAAAACTGAAACAGGGCGGGGTGCAGATTGAAGTTAATACGACCGATCAGTCGGTTTATCATCTGGGGAAAGGGAATAGCTCGCAGCAGCTGTTTTCATTCACTTACGACACCCGTGCCCCGATTATTTCAATTCGGAGCAAAGCCCACAACTTTACCAAAGGCGGTAGCGGACTGGTCACGTTCAGCCTGAATGAGGATGTCGACAAGGTCGGTATCCAGTTCGGCAGTTACTTTTTCCCTGCCTATCTGCAGGATGCCGGTTATTACGCCTGTTTGATTGCGTATCCCTTCAATGTAAAAGAAAGCGAGTTCGTTCCACGGATTGTGGCACGGGACATGGCGGGAAATGAGCGCCAGACGGGGATCTATTATCGGGCAAAAAATAAAAAGTTTCGCCATCGCAAAATCAATATTTCCGATCGCTTTCTGACTCAGAAAATTCCGGAGTTTGATGATCTTGCTCCCGATGAAACTGATCCCGTCAAAATTTTCCTTTATGTTAACCGCGAAGTCCGGCAGCAGAATCGTGACAAAATTGCCGAATTCAGCCATCAGACCTCAGCAACACCGCTGTGGGACGGTGCTTTTCTGCGCCAGCCCAATGCTGCGAGCTTAGCCCGGTTTGCCGATTATCGAACCTATTATTACAAGGGGAAAGAGATCGATAAGCAGGTTCATCTCGGGCAGGATCTCGCATCGGTCGCACAGGCGGGGATTATCGCTGAAAATAGCGGTGAGGTCGTCTGGGCCGAATATCTGGGGATTTACGGCCTTTGTGTGATTATCGATCACGGCCTTGGTCTGCAATCGCTCTATGCCCATATGAGTCAGCTTGAAGTTCAGCCGGGAGATATGGTGACCCGCGGGCAGGTTATCGGTCGGAGTGGTGCAACAGGAATGGCGGGCGGAGATCATCTCCACCTCGGTCTGTTTGTTTCCGGTGTTCCGGTTCAGCCGATTGAATGGTGGGATGCTCACTGGCTGCGTGATAATATCGAGAGTAAATTGAAATAAAAACAGGTTCGGGGTGTTGGCTGCGACTTGACGCCCCCGTCTGTCTGGTCTG
>JAMOPE010000147.1 GCA_027064785.1 Geobacteraceae bacterium | reverse complement strand
AGGGGCATTTTTGGGGGATAGCGTAAAGTTTTTCTCTCCTTCTCCGCGATCTTTGCGCCTCTCCGTTAAAAGGATTTTGACCAACAAATAAGCCCCCGTCTTGCGACAGGGGCTTATTTGTTTTACAGGTTGAACAATTGATCTTTACAGAGGACCACTACTCATAACGGTGCTCAGCTCTTCGATCTTGTTGTTCTTGATCCGCCAGTTGTAGATATCCTGCATATCCTTCATGACCTGGAACATCTGGAAGAAACCATGCCAGTGAGCATAGTCCGGGCCGTTCATTGCTGAACCCTGACGGGCACGACGACCAGTATGGTGCCAGAGATAGTACATCAGTTCCTGATAACCATCTTTCCACGCATCTTTCTTCAGCAGACCCTTGGCAGCCAGATCTTTCTTCATCTTGACTGCTTCATCCCAGTAGGTGTTGTACAGAGCAACAGCACTGTCGAGGGTTTGCATGGTGGCTTCGGTATGGGAAGGACCATGACAGTTGATACAGACTTTACGCATCAGCTTGTCGCCTTTTTCACCATCACCACGAGCACCGCTGCGGATTTCACTGCGTTTGTGCATCAGGTCCCACTTGAGACGATCATTGACGTTGTGAGTGGTCTCAAGCTCACCAATACCTGACATGTGACAGGTTGCACAGGTCGGAGCGGTGTAATCGCCGGGCTGCCAGGTTCCTGGTGCGCTGTCCCATTCCCACTCGTCGCCATGGGCAAGGTACATTTGACCGTGCTTGGACTCGGTGTAGATTTCGATATCGGGATGGTCAGGACCGAGGTGACAGCTGGCACAGGCTTCAGGTTTACGTGCTTCAGCAACCGAGAACTTGTGACGGGTGTGACATACAGTACAGGTACCAACCGAACCGTCGGGATAAAGGGTACCAACTCCACCAGGCCAAGTGCTCTTGATGGGTTTGTTGTCGGGTCCGACTTCAACGACCGAACCGTGACACATCTGACAACCACCGGTTCTGGATGCGTGGTTAACGAGTGAACCTTCTTTTACGCCGAGGAATGCGGCACCTTCGTTTTTAACTTGCAGTGCAACCAGTTTTCCGCCAGCTTTTTTCTTGTCGTAGACGGCAGCCCGAGACAGATCAGCGTGACCCGATTTGAGGAATTCGTCAACTTCGGTTGGGTGACAGCGGGCGCAAGTTTTGGAAGACACCATCGGTGAAATCATGATGTTGGTTCCTTTAAGTCCTGAACACTGGCTTGCCATTGGTGATGTCGCTTCTACAACGTGGCAGTCGTAACAGGAAATACCCGCATGACCCATCTTGCCCAACTTCCAGTCTTCGACAATCCCCGGTGTTTTGTCGGCGTGACACTCAATACATTTAGCTGCCTCTTCAGTGTAGCCGCGTTTGATCTCGATTTTGCGGGGAGCCAAGTTCGGGGTATTGGCAGCAGCAGCTATTCCGACCCAGACGAACAGGCACGCAAGACTGAGTAATCCGATTCTTCCATAAAAATGTTTCACTTTAAACCTCCTTTTCGTTTAGTTATTTTTCGTCTGCATAAAAATCTTTGACAGTTTTCAGCATGTCTTTGTGTCCAACATGCATATGACATTCGGTACACCGTTTCTTTGCCTCGCCTCTTAAATATGCTCGGTGAGCGGTCAAACCTCCTTTTGAAATACCCGGGGGGGTCAGATTGTGGTGACAGCGATGACAGGCATTGTCGTAGGTAAATTCAAGCCTGTTTTTTTCTGCGTTTGCTGCCCAGTCGAAAGTCTTCCCATCGATGGTAAAGTTATGGATGATGTCACTTGTTCCGGTAATCGCCTTAGTGACGAGGTAGTTAACAAAGTTACCGTGTGGCAGGTGACAATCCACGCACTGGGCGGTAAAACCCTGCGGATTTTTGCCTCCGTGAACAGAGGCTTTCCATGCTGTTCTGAATGGCTCCATAACATGGCATTTGGCACAGAAATCATCCGTGTTGGTTGTTTCGACCATGAAGCCTGATGCCAGAACAAGAAGCATTGCTGCAATAACACCAAAGATCGCTCCTAGCAGCCACATTTTTTTTGCATTGGATCCCGTACTCGACATTCAATCACCTCCTGACAATGAGTGGCAGTTTTGATCCTTTTGATATAATGGCATTTTTACTAAATAAATGACTATTAAAGTAATACCAGAAATTTGATCGATAGCAACTTTTAACCACAAGATTATTTTGCAACAGGCATGCCGGAAAAAAGTTATTATTTTACAGCGACATATTAAAGTTAGAATGTATTTTTTGTTACCAATGGGTAGCTATTGTAATCATCGTTGTGTTACCGTTTGGTAGCAGTTGCTTTGGAGCGTAACTTCCTGCGATGACACGGAGTTTTTCTTTATGCAGTTGAAAACCAAACTCATTTTGTTGATCAGTCTGGTGATTTGCTTTTCTTATGGTGTGACCTTTTATCGGACCTCCAGTTTTCAGGAAGATCTGGTGGTCGAACAGGCAACCCGACAGGCGAAGATGCTGTTTAACCAGATTCGTCTGACGCGCCAGTGGGTCTCGGACCATAACGGCCTCTTTTTTATCAAATCGGATGGTGTGGAAAAGAACCCGTTTCTGGATGAAAGTGAGATTCAGGATGCTGAGGGAAATTGGCTGGTCAAACGTAATCCGGCCATGGTGACCCGGGAGCTTTCAGCCTATGCGGCACGTGAAGGGATGGGGCAGTTCAATGTGACCAGTTTGAAGCCGGTTAATCCTGAGAATGCTCCCGATAACTTTGAACGGCGCAGTCTCCTTAAATTTGCCAATGGGGCAACCGAAGCGATTGAAATCGAAAAAGTTGATGGCAGTTATCGCCTGCGCTATATCGCCCCACTGAAAGTCGATTCGCGTTGTCTCGAATGTCACGCAAAGCAAGGCTATGAACTTGGCGATATCCGTGGCGGGATGAATGTCACGGTGCCGATGAACTGG
>JAMOPE010000146.1 GCA_027064785.1 Geobacteraceae bacterium | reverse complement strand
CAAGATACAGGATATTTGATCCTGTTATTTTATATTGAATGTATCATGACATACCAAAAAAAATATAGTTTAGTCACATTAATGCGGCGGAGGGTTGTTTTTCTTTTGATCCTTCTTGCTTCGATCATGGTCATTATCGATATTGTGAGCACTTACCATTCTGCAGAGATCCACGCAAAGCAGATGCGGGCAGATTTTATCAAGCAGCAAAAACAACAAATTAAATATGAAGTTGATCGTATTTCTAAAATTATCAACTTCCAGCTTGCCAGAACAACAGGACCAGACGAAAAAACGACCCAGAAAAAACATGAAGAAATCATGCAGCGCATTGTTGAACAACATGTGAGCGAACATCGCTTTGGTTTGAACAAACTCGGCTATATTTTCATTTACAAAGCGTTGAACCTTCAGGGTGGAAAAGACTTTGCGGTGATGTACGCAAATCCAAATCGGCCAGACCTTGTTGGTAAATATATTTCTGACGATTTTAAAGACGCTAAAGGAAAGATGTTTCGTAAAGAGTTTCTGCAGAGACTTAGAACTCACGGTGAATGTTACGTCAACTACTGGTACAAGAAATTCGATCACCCCGAACCAAGCCCCAAGACCAGCTACTTTAAACTTACCGATGATAGAGAATACATCATTGCTGCAGGGATGTATCTTGATGATATAGAGCATGATATTGCTGTAATGATGAAATCTGTCAATGCAGAACTAAAAATACATATCACGATCTTTAGTGCCGCAGGCATCTTGACTATCCTTTTCTTTCTTTACTTATTGAACAACTTAAGTAATCGAGTGAGAAATAACTTTGAACTTTTCACTGACTTTTTCAAACAAACTGTCCATTCTGATGAAATAATCGATCGCAGTTTGATCCGATATGCCGAGCTTGATCAATTGGCAGAATATGCCAATCAGATGCTTTACGAAAAAACTGCCTATTTAAAAAGCCTTGAGCAATATAAACAATTACTCGATCAAATCTGCCTGGTGTCAAAGGGGAATCTTGGGGGAGACATCACCTATGCCAATGATAATTTCTGTGAAATTTCAGGTTACAGTCGCGAAGAACTGATAGGTCAACCCCACAGCATCATCCGCCATCCCGGCGTTCCAGCCTCGATTTATAAAAAAATGTGGGATAAAATTCAGGCCGGGGAAACATGGCGTGATATTATCAAGAACAAAGCAAAAGATGGCCAGGTTTTTTATGTAGACACCGTCATTGCTCCCTTAGTTGATCAAAATGGAACCATTCTTGAGTACATTTCAGCACGTTACGATATTACCGAATTACTGGAAAACCGGAATGAAGTTAAACTGGCCTTTGCGACCGACAACCTGACCTCACTGGCGAGCCGACACAAGTTAATTCAGGACATCAACTCCACCCCCAATGACAAATGTCTATTATTGCTTGATGTCGACGATTTCAGCGGCATTAACAAACAACTGGGAATTGATGAATCGGATCGGTTGCTTCGATACCTTAGTCATGAGTTGATGAATTTTTTTACCAATGAGGACTGCCCGCATTACCGGCTCCACGGTGATATTTTTGCCATTCTGTCAATGGAACAAAATCAGATAGAATTGGCACAACAGTGCCAGCTGTTTTTTAAACATTTAACCAACCATCCATTCACCTGTGCCAATGGTGAAGCTTTGATTTTGACATTGGTTGGGGGGCTGGCGTGTGCTGAAAAAACTCTGCTCAGTTGTGCGGATAGTGCCTTACAGAATGCCAAGAAAAACAATCTCCCTTTGCAGATTTATTCTCAAGAGCTTGACTCTCTGCCGAACGAGGGGCGAACCTATTGGATTAATCAGGTGCAACTTGCCTTACAGGAAAATCGGTTGTTCCCCCACTATCAGCCCATTGTCCACCTTGCCAGTGGTCAAGTGGACAAGTACGAATCGCTGATGCGAATGGTCGATCGAGATGGGAAAATAGTTTCTCCGGGTGAATTTCTGCCAATTCTCGAACAAACCCGCTACTACCCACAAATGACCCAGTCCATTGTGCAACAGGCCTGTCGTTTCTTCAGCAGCAAAAAAGTCAGTTTTTCTGTCAATTTATCGGTCGACGATTTACTGCAACAAAAAACCGTAGAATTTGTTATAGCAACAGCAAAACGCTACAAAGTTATGGATCGTCTTGTTATAGAGGTGGTTGAAACACAAAATGTCCAAAACTATGACGTTGCCCTCCAATCTATCGATACCTTTAAATCACTGGGAATGAAAATTGCCATTGATGATTTTGGCAGTGGTTATGCAAACTTTTCCTATCTCTCTGAATTTCCAGCCGATTTTGTCAAGATCGACGGCTCATTGATCAGTAAAGTCAACAGTGATTCTAAAACCCATCACTTGGTCAAAATGTTGATCGACTACGCTCACAATGGAGGGATGGAAGTCATCGCTGAATTTGTCAGTGATGCTGCTATTCTAAAATCAATCAAAGAACTCGGTTGTGACTATGGTCAAGGCTACTATTTGGGCCGCCCCGTTCCCGGCGAAGAAATCAGCTGAAACGGTTATCAATAAGATCAGCCCTGAATCGTTATTTACTCATAAAAACAGGATATTGAAATGGATGGTGAACAGGTTAACTTCAGCGACCTCATTGATATTGACGAACTCAAAGAGCTTTTTAGTGAGTTCCCAGATATGACCGGCTTTACAATTGGTTTGGTTGATGTTGTTACCAATGAACTCCTATTGGGGATCGGGTGGCGAAATATCTGTACTGAATTTCATCGTGCATATCCAGAATCTGAAGTTCACTGTAAAGAAAGCAACCAAAAACTGACGACCGGGTTGAAGCGAGTTGGCGAAATCCGAATTGATCATTGTCAAAATGGTCTTGTCGATGCTTGTACTCCGATCATTATTCAGAAAAAGCACCTTGCCAATCTATTCACCGGACAGGTGTTGTTCTCCCCTCCAGATCTAGAACAG
>JAMOPE010000145.1 GCA_027064785.1 Geobacteraceae bacterium | reverse complement strand
GGCTGAGCATGAGGTCCACACCTTTGTCGCCGAAGGATTTAATGGCAGTTTCGTTGTTGCTTTCAACTGATTATTTGTACTTGTTTTGCTCCCGATCCATACTTTTCTTTAAAATTTATCTAAAGGGTTGATTTTAGTTTGGGCGCGTGATAGTGTCCTGACGCATCAGATCCAGTTTGTGTAGATTATTTTACTGTTAAGTCAGATAGGAACCGCACAGACCAACAGGGCTGAGTGGTTTTTTTTTGATTTGCAGGCGCTGGTCTGCATCACGCAACTCCCCCGAAGGGGACCTCGTAAGGAGAAAGTAAAATGGCAGAAGGTACAGTTAAATGGTTTAATGATTCTAAGGGTTTTGGTTTTATCGAGCAGGATAACGGCCCGGACGTATTCGTTCACTTTTCAGCAATCACAGGTGACGGTTTCAAATCCCTGTCTGAAGGTGCACGCGTCAGCTTTGATGTTGTCGAAGGCCAAAAAGGCCCTCAGGCAAGTAATGTTGTCAGGCTCTAAAATATAGTTAATAGTATATTTTAAGTCAAAAGGCTCTGTGGGTGACCACAGGGTCTTTTTTTGTTTCAGAATCCCACCGACAGGGTTATACTTGCCATCAGTACGTTTGAATAACTGACATTCAGTAGATCTGACGGTTTTTGTCGGAATATTTTATGTATAGGAGAAAATGAAATGCCGTATATCGAAGTCAACATAACCACCGGGGCATCAAAAGAGCAAAAGGCTCAATTGGTTGAGGGAATTACCGATTTGCTGGTCAAGGTTCTCGATAAAAATCCTGCTTCAACTCAGGTTGTTATTAAAGAATTTGCAACTGAAAACTGGGGGATCTCTGGACGTTCTGTTATGCGCCTACGCAAAGAAGGTAAGACGGCTCATATTTCTAAAAAATAGTTTTCTGATATTTCGATCATTTAGAAGGGGCTTTTTCGCCCCTTTTTATCTGTTTTCTCTTTTTCATTCGTCTAGTCTTAGCGGCAATTCCGTTGCTACTGTTTTGCCCGATTTATCACTCCACTTGAAAAATATCTTGCGAAATGTAACTACCAAAGTAATATTAAAGTAGCTCTTCGTAAAAACACTTTACATTTAATGATTGGTATATATAATAAATTGAATGAATAGCAATGTCGTCCATTTTTCTATAAAAGGGTAATATTATGGCAGATTACGATTATGATATTTTGACAATTGGTGTCGGTCCGGCAGGGATGGTGGTATCGGCAATGGCTGCTGAG
Source organism: Geobacteraceae bacterium (assembly GCA_027064785.1). Classification (GTDB taxonomy): domain Bacteria; phylum Desulfobacterota; class Desulfuromonadia; order Desulfuromonadales; family Geopsychrobacteraceae; genus Desulfuromusa. The sequence continues at coordinate 14,170 of JAMOPE010000145.1, read as the reverse complement.
ATGGGACTGAATGTCTGTGCCATTGAAAAAAATAAGACAGGTGGCGAATGTATGAATGTCGGCTGTATTCCCAGTAAGGCACTGTTACGGATGGCTAAGACTCGTCACGCTGTGACAAAATTCTCCGCCTTCGATATGGAAGAAATGGCATTGCCGAAAGTCAACAATCCATTTCCGGCGATTCAGGAAAAGCTGACCTTTATTAACGACAAAAAATATGCAAAGAAATTTTCCAAAGTTGATCAAATTGTTCGCCAAGGTGCGGCAAGTTTTGTCGATTCTCATACCGTTGCCGTGGGTGATCGCAAAATTACCGCAAAGCGGATTTTTATCTGTACAGGAACAAAGCCTTCAATGCCACCGATTCCCGGTCTTGATACCGTCGATAATGTTCTGACTAACGAAAATCTGTTCAATTTGGAAACTGTCCCTGAAAGTATGTTGATTGTCGGTGGTGGTGCGATTGGTGCTGAAATGGCACAGGCGTTTTCACGGATTGGTTGTAAAACGACGATTGTCCAAATGGATCCTCATTTACTGCCGTTTGGTGATAAAGAGTCGGGCGATCTGCTTGAAGAGGTTTTTGAAAAAGAGGGTATTGATGTCTACAACAGTCGAGCTATCAGTAAAATTGAGTCAAAAGACGGTCGGGTTGTGCTGTCAACCAAAGAAGGTGAAATATTAGAAGCTGAGCGTCTGTTGATGGCAGCCGGACGGACTCCGGTTCTTGATACTTTGAATCTTGAAAAAGCCGGCGTGAACTATACCCCGAAGGGGATTCCGGTAAATGGTAATCTGCAAACCAATATCAGTCATATTTATGCCGTTGGCGATTGCAATGGTAACTATCTGTTTTCCCATGCTGCAATGCATCAGGGGATGATTGCATTGATGAATATAATGCGCCCCGGTCCTTTCAAAAAAGATTTCCGCAAGTATGTTGTTCCGTGGACAGTTTTTACAGAGCCACAGATTTCGGCTGTTGGGATGAATGAAAAACAGTTGAAAGAGGCGGGCATTAAATACGACGTGATTGAGGCGAAATACGAAGATTATGGTGCCGCTGTTGCGGAGCAGGTCACCGACGGGTATGTTCGGGTTTTTGCAAGTAAAACCGGAAAAGTTTTCGGTGCGACAGTTGTCGGTGAGGGCTCAGCAGAAATGATCAATGAGTGGGCACTGGTGATTCAGAAGAAAATCCGCCTAGCCGATATTATGTTGCTGCAGCACTCTTTCCCAAGTATGTCATTCCTGAATAAATCAATCGGTGAAAACTGGATGATGAATATGATGAAGGTTGGCTGGTTGAAGAAAATGATGGGACTGATGATGCGTTAATTCTTCACCTGAAGAATTCTGAGGTGTTAAGGGGCAGGCTGCTGTTGTGGTCTGCCCCTTTGTTATCCAGGACAACACAACAACAAGCAGATAAGAGTGGACAATCTGTTTCCATACTGCTATAGTCAGGTTTCTCGGTGCCCTTCGGTCGGCACCTTTTTTAGTGCCTCGGTTATTTCTTTACGATCTTCCCCTGTCACAATTTGTATGTTTCCTGCCTGAGACCGTTCCTTTGTATAGCATGGGATGGGCCGGTTCCAATTTTGGAGTAAATTTTTTATATGTTGTTTAACAATCTCGGGCTGAAGTCCGAGCTGTGTCAAGCTGTGTCCGAACAGGGCTACACCCAACCCACCCCGATTCAAGCCAAAGCGATCCCCGTTGTCCTTCAAGGGGGCGATATTCTTGCCGGAGCTCAAACAGGTACCGGTAAAACCGCCGGTTTTACCCTGCCGCTGCTGCAACGCCTGAGCGCGACAAAACCTGCCGGGAAAAAACGTCCCGTCCGGGCATTGGTGATTACCCCCACTCGTGAACTGGCAGCTCAGGTTGGTGAGAGTATTCGATTGTACGGAAAGCACCTGCCGTTACGTTCGACAGTCATTTTTGGCGGAGTTAAAATCAATCCACAGATTCAGACATTGCGTCAGGGTGTCGATATTCTGGTGGCGACACCGGGACGTTTACTTGACCATGTCAGTCAACGGACTCTTGATCTGTCTAAAGTCGAAATTCTGGTGCTCGATGAAGCAGACCGGATGCTCGACATGGGATTTCTTCCCGATATCCGTAAAATTCTGGCTTTGCTGCCTAAACAGCGTCAGAGCCTGCTGTTTTCGGCAACTTTTTCAAACGAGATTAAACGTCTTGCCGACGTTTTGCTGAATAAACCGGTCCTGATCGAAGTCGCGCGTCGGAATACCGCTGCTGAGTCGGTGACACAGGTCGTTCATCATGTCGATAAAAAGCGTAAACGCGAGCTGCTGTCGTTTTTGATTGGTTCCAACAACTGGCAACAGGTGTTGGTCTTTACCCGAACCAAACATGGAGCGAACCGCCTTTCGCAACAACTGGAGCGTGACGGTATCCGGTCAACAGCTATCCACGGCAACAAAAGTCAGGGTGCCAGAACCAAAGCTCTCGCCGATTTCAAGCGTGGCGCAGTGCGGGTGCTGGTTGCAACCGATATTGCTGCCCGGGGACTCGATATCGATCATCTTCCTCACGTTGTTAATTTTGAGTTGCCCAATGTCTCCGAAGATTATGTCCATCGGATTGGCCGAACCGGTCGTGCCGGGAATGATGGTGTGGCTGTCTCTCTGGTAAGTATTGATGAAAAGAAATTATTGGTCGATATTGAACGGCTGCTCAAGCGTAAAATTGTGGTTGAAGCTGTTGACGGTTATGAACCCGATCCTTCAATAAAGGCAGAGCCGATCAAAAACGGTAAAAGTCAGCGTGGATCCTCAAAGCCACGGAATAACCGTAGCGGTGGTCAGAAAAGGGGTGGGCAGCGAAAGCGGGCTAATTCTACTCCTGGAGGTTGAGTCGTTATTTGATCCTTCTCCCTTAGGGAGAAGGTGGCCAAAGGTCGGATGAGGGGTAGTGCCCCTCTCCCTAGCCCTCTCCCTGAGGGAGAGGGGAGTTAAAAGTATTATGTTCGACCCTTCTCTTTCATTTTCCTGATTTCCTTTTTTTCAGCAGCAAGTTCTTCCAGTAATGCAGCAACGGTCCACTGTTCAGATGTAGGCGTTAGTGCTGCCCAGAGTTGAGCGGGAAGCTTGGCTTTCCGGTAGGCCGTCATCAGAATATGGAGTTCTTTCTGGGTTAATCCCGAAACAACAATGGCCCGACTCATTTCAGCTTCTTCACCTGCTCCCGTTTTATCATCAGCACCAAGCATGTCCTTGATTGTTCTCTGCAGATCGTTACTTGTTGCAAATACCACTGGAACTGATTTTAAACCGCTCTCTTCCAGAAGAGAGAGTAGTGTCTGTTGATCCTGTTCAGAATATCCACAAACCAAAAACTTTCTTGGCCCGTACATTTTTTTTGCCGATTTCCCAACCTTTTTGTTTCTGCCGCTGTGAGTCATTGCATTGTCCTTACAAAAGATTTGAGTGGCCTTTTACTTCTTCCCGGATAAATATTCCCCGAGGAAATCTTGTTTAAATGCTGAATAATCTCCTGCTTCAATTGCAGCCCTCGCTCCGGCAACCATGTTGAGATAGAAACGGACATTGTGGATGGCTGCCAGGGTCGCCGAAAGGATCTCATTTGCATTGAAGAGGTGATGCAGATAGGCGCGGGTAAAATTACGGCAGCAGTAGCAGTCACACGACGGATCGACGGGGAAAAAGTCGCGGCGGAAGTTACGGTTGGTCAGACGAATCTTCCCGCGTCTGGTAAACAGGGTCGCACTGCGGGCGTAGCGGGTCGGGATGACGCAGTCGAACATATCCATCCCCCGTTCAATCGATTCGAGAATGTCTTCGGGAAGCCCGACACCCATCAGGTAGCGCGGCTTGTTCTTTGGCATAAAAGGCTCGGTGTAATCGACCACCTTTTTCAGCAGTTCCAGACCTTCACCGACACTGACCCCGCCGATGGCATAGCCGGGAAAATCCATTCCGGTCAGGGCATCAGCACATTCCCGGCGTAAGTTGTTGTAAACACCTCCCTGAACAATTCCGAACAGAGCCTGATCTTCACGTGAATGATATTTCAGACAATTTTCAGCCCAGCGGATGGTTTTTTTAATCGACTTGGCTGCATAGTCTTCGGTGGTCGGGTAGGGGATGCACTCGTCAAACGCCATGATGATATCGGCACCCAGATCGTTCTCAATTTGCATTGCCTCTTTGGGGCCAAGAAAAATTTCATCACCGGTCAATTCGTGGCGAAAATGGACACCGTCTTCACCAATCCGTTTTTTCGGTAGAGAGAAGACCTGAAAGCCACCGCTGTCGGTCAAAATTGGTTTTTTCCAGTTCATGAATTTATGCAGACCGCCCGCTTTTTTAACCAATCCTTCACCCGGTTTAAGGTGCAGGTGGTAAGTGTTTGAGAGGATAATCTGGGCCTCGGTCTCTTCAACCTGAGCCGGGGTCATTGCTTTGAGGGCCCCGTGGGTACCGACAGGCATAAAAATGGGGGTTTCGATGGTTCCGTGGGGGGTGACAAAACGACCACGCCGGGCGCGAGTCTGCTTGTCTTCTTTCAACAGTGTAAACTGAAACATTCAGTTGTTCTCCATGATTGCTTGCATTAGGATGGGCGTTCGAAATACAGCTATAACAAAATCTCAATCGGGGTGCAATCTTCTCGGAGGATTAAGTGGGATATCGGGCGCCATTTCCGGTCGTATTACAGCAGGTGGAATATGCCAAACTCTATTTTCACCTCGAAATCGACACATATTTTGACCTGCCGCTTCTCGGCTTACTGCAACTGCGTCGTGAGTTGATGCAGGCAATGAAGTCGTTGTCTGTCGATGATGATATTTCACAATTGAAACAGCTTTTACAACCTGACCTTTCTTCTGATCCCGTGGTCCTGCGTCAGGTCCAGAAACCGGCCCCAGCACTGGTGATTTCTCCCGATATTTCTTGTCACGGTTTGATTGAACCAAAGCAGCAGTTGGTTCTTCCGGTATTGTTTATTGGTTCGGGAGTTCGAGGAATTGTTCCTTTTATTTCCTTGTTGCAGCAATTGGAAAAACAAGGGCTCTATCATGGCAGTGGAACGTTCAAGCTGGTCAATATCGATGTTGAGGACGGGAGTGGCTCAACATCCCTTTTCTGGTCAGTCGGTACCCCCCTTAGTGATCTGACTCCGCCGGTGAATAATCTTGCATGGTGGTTGGAACGACAGTCACCGTTGTCTGATCATGTTGATTTTGAAGTGATGAGCCCGATTCGGGCACTGCATAGGGGAAAGCCACTCTTTGAAACACACTTTTCTGATATTTTTCCTCTGATCCTGCGTCGGGTATCAGCTTTGGTTAGTGCTCACGCCGGAATTGACCTGATTGATGATCCGGGGTATTTCTTTGATCTTGCTTCACAGGTTAAATCCATCGAGAAACCACTAAACTGGAAGGACTGGCGGGTTCTTAAATCGCAGCGTAGCACACAAAAGTTGGGTGGGCTTATGGGGACGTTGGACCTTGAAGGGATGGCTCTCGAAGAACTATGGTGGTTGCTCCACCTTGGCCGTTTATTCAATATTGGCAAGGGTGCTGCTTATGGGGCTGGACAATATCGCATGAATTATAGTTGAATGGCAGTAACTTGTTTTGAGTTGATGGAGTGTTGATTATGGCAAATGCTTGGGATGAACGTAAGAAAGCACTGGAGGAGGAATACTTCCACAAGAAAGAGCGGGAAGCGTTGGATAAGCTAAAAGAGGGAGCGGTCAGGGATGCGTGCCTGGGACATTGTCCGAAATGTGGTGAAGCAATTGTGCCGATCACATTTCACGATGTGCCAATGGATCGTTGTCCTGGTTGTGGCGGTGTTTGGCTGGGACCGAAAGATTTCAAAATACTGGCGGCGAAAGATCATCGAAATTGGTTCGAACGCTGGTTTAATACTCATGATAACGATGGAATCCAAAAGGAGGAGTAAATGTTTGCATTTATTGTACTGTTGATTGTTGCCGGGGCGTGTTTTTACTTTTATCAGCGGCTCACCGCACTCGAACAGGAAATCCGGGCAGAACAGGCACGGGCCAAAGCTGCTGCTGTGACACCGGCCCCCCCGGCAAGTTCTAAAAAAGAAGAGCCCGCTCCGGTTGTTGAGAAGGTTGAGTCTGTCCCCGCTCCGGTTGAAGTGCAGCCCGAAGAATCGACAAGTCTGGAAGAAAAGATTCTTGCTGTGGTTGCGGAGAAACCCGGGATGAAACAGACGGAACTTTATGGTTTGTTTGGTGACGTCGATAAAAAACAATTGCAGAAGATTGTTAAAGAGATGGCTGATGGTGGTCAGTTGAAGCGGGAAAAGAAGGGGAACAGTTATTTACTTTATCCTGCGTAACTGATGTTTCTGCATTTTGGAATTTAATAATCTGAATCGGCGGGTCGCGGCCCGCCAGCCGCCATCCTTTTTGTCCCAGCCAACAAAAAGGATGCAAAAAATGGCTTTTTGATTTCTGAAGTGACGGAATGCTGGTTTTTTAGTGGCTACAATACTGGTCGTTTTTACCGGATGATCTACAGAATCAAAAACGCCCGGCTCGCATGCTCACACGGGGTGAAGAGACAGGATTCACAACGGTTGATTTGTTGGGGCTGCTATTGGGTTATTTTATGATAGCAGTTAAATGTCTAAAAAGTAAAAAGGGGGACATGCCATCAGGTGCATGTCCCCCCTTTTACTTACTTCAGGTTGTAAAAAACATCTTTTCCTCGAAATACTGCAGTTTCATCCAACTCATCTTCAATTCGCAGCAATTGGTTGTACTTGCAGATCCGGTCAGTTCGGCACAGCGATCCAGTTTTGATCTGTCCCGTATTGGCAGCGACGGCGAGGTCAGCGATGGTGGTGTCCTCGGTTTCGCCGGAGCGGTGGGAGATAACGGTTGTGTAACCGGCCCGTTTTGCCATTTCAATGGCTTCCAATGTTTCGGTCAAAGTCCCAATCTGGTTGACTTTAATCAGAATCGAATTGGTAATCCCTTTGTCAATTCCCTCTTTGAGGATCTTGGTGTTGGTGACAAACAAGTCATCACCGACAATTTGAATTTTGCTGCCGAGTTTATCGGTCATCAGTTTCCAGCCGTCCCAATCGTTTTCAGCCAGACCGTCTTCGATGGAGATGATTGGATAGCGATCAACCAGATCTTCGTAGAATGCGATAGTCTCAGCTGCTGTTTTAATTGGCTGTGCTTCGTTGGCAAAGTTGTACTTGCCATCTTTGTAGATTTCCGATGCAGCGACATCAAGTGCCAGCAAGACATCCTCGCCTGCTTTATAGCCGGCAGCTGCAATGGCTTCCATGATCACTTGCAATGCCTCTTCGTTGCTCTTCAAGTTCGGTGCGAAACCGCCCTCGTCACCGACTGAGGTGTTGTAGCCTTTGTCTTTCAGGACCTTTTTCAAGGCATGGAAAATTTCGGCACCCATCCGCAGTGCTTCTTTGAAGCTGTCGGCTCCAGCAGGCATGATCATAAACTCTTGAATATCGACGTTGTTGTCAGCATGCTCACCGCCGTTGATAATATTCATCATTGGGACAGGAAGCTCTTTCGCGTTGGCTCCGCCAATATATTGGTAGAGGGGCAGTCCGGCATCTTCGGCAGCTGCTTTGGCACACGCCATCGAAACACCCAGCAGAGCATTGGCACCTAACTTACTTTTGAAATCTGTGCCATCAAGTTCCAATAGCTTCCGATCGATACCGATCTGATCACTCGCTTCCCAGCCGATCAGGTCGATTGCAATGACTTCATTGACGTGCTCAACGGCTTTTAAAACCCCTTTACCCAGGTAACGGCTTTTATCGCCATCACGAAGCTCCAGAGCTTCTCGCTCACCCGTTGACGCACCACTTGGGACGGCAGCGCGACCAATAACGCCGGTTTCGAGTGCGACTTCAACTTCAACTGTTGGATTACCGCGTGAATCGAGAATCTCACGGGCGTAGATATCAATGATTTCACTCATCTTCAACCCCTTGCTGTGTCAGCTGTAAAAATAAATGCCCCAACCGGAATAGCGGGACTTTGTTTGTGCGAAACTAGTTCACTTTATAGCACATGTTTCGTCGATGTGAAGTTGTTTTGTGAAAAAATAACGGATATTTTAATGATGATTTTTGCCCGACTTGCCCCCTCGATTCAGTTGTGATAAACAGACGGTTCTATCTTTCAAATATCTAAAGGAGAACACATTGTCTAATTTCAGTGATTTTAAAGTCAAAGATCTGTCGCTGGCCGCCTGGGGGCGCAAGGAGATTCAACTCGCACAGGAAGAGATGCCGGGTTTGATGGCACTGCGGGAGGAGTATGCTGGTGAGTATCCGTTGCGAGGGGCGTTGATTACCGGGTCTCTCCATATGACGATTCAGACAGCTGTTCTGATTGAAACCCTGATCGAACTAGGGGCAAAAATTCGCTGGTGTTCATGTAATATCTTTTCGACCCAGGACCATGCTGCTGCTGCTATCGCGGTTGGTCCGAATGGAACTCAGGACGATCCACAGGGTGTCCCTGTTTATGCCTGGAAAGGGGAAACCCTTGAAGAGTACTGGTGGTGTACTGAACAGGCTCTAACCTGGCCTGATGGTGAATACCCCAATATGATTCTCGATGATGGTGGCGATGCGACGATGTTCGTATTAAAAGGTGACGAATGGGAAAAAAACGGCGTCCCTGAACTGTCTGAAGAGGATCCTGAAGACTGGACTGAATTGGTCAAAATACTTGAGAAGTCGATTGGAAATGACCGTGGTCGCTGGGGGAAGACAGCCGCATCGATCAAAGGGGTCACCGAAGAAACAACGACTGGTGTTCACCGTCTTTACCAGATGGCCGAGGACGGCTCTCTTCTGTTCCCGGCGATGAATGTTAACGATTCAGTCACCAAATCGAAATTTGATAATGTCTACGGCTGTCGCCATTCGCTGGTTGATGGCATCATGCGGGCGACCGATGTGATGATTTCCGGTAAGGTTGCGGTTGTCTGTGGTTATGGTGATGTCGGCAAAGGGTGTTGCCAGTCCCTGCGTGGACAGGGCGCACGGGTCATCGTTACCGAGATCGATCCGATCTGTGCATTACAGGCGCTGATGGAAGGGTATGAGGTCAAGCGGGTTGAGGATGTTCTCGATTACGCTGACATTTATGTAACGACGACCGGGAACAAGAATGTCATTACCCTCGAGCATATGCGGCAGATGAAACACAATGCCATCGTTGGTAATATCGGCCATTTCGACAATGAGATCGAAATGATCGCAGTTGAAAGAGACGAATCGGTACGCTGTGAAAATATCAAACCACAGGTTGATCATTGGATTTTTGAAGATGGTCACGGTGTGATTGTTCTTGCTGAAGGGCGCCTGTTGAATCTTGGCTGTGCCACGGGTCATCCGAGCTTTGTCATGTCGAACTCATTCACCAATCAGGTGATGGCGCAGATCGAGTTATTCAACAATGCTGAAAAATATGAGAATAAGGTCTATGTGCTACCGAAGCTACTGGATGAGAAGGTTGCACGACTTCATTTGGAAAAGCTGGGTGCCAAGCTGACTGTTCTGACCGACGAACAGTCGAAATATTTGGGGATACCGGCAAGTGGACCATACAAGCCTGATACCTATCGTTACTAAAAAATTACTGATAATCATTGCGGGGGCATGTGCGTTACATGTTCCCGCAATATGACTTCTCCTGCCTGATTTATTCCTTCACATTCAGCAGTAACCATACTCCCAGTAATAGAAAAATAAAGTTGGCAGTCCATGCCGCGATGAACGGTGGAAGGGCACTTGAGTAACCGAAGGCGGTCACCAGTGACTGTATAATAAAGTAAACAACACCGATTCCCAAACTTAAACCGATCCCCAGTGCGATGTTACTGTTACGACCACGCTGCAAGGCAAAGGGGATCCCGAGAAATCCCATAATCAGGCAGGTGAAAGGGGTCGCAATCCGATTGTGCATATCGACCCGCTGCCGGGTGGCATCATAGCCTTCTGACTCCAACTTTTTGACCATAGCGACCAGTTGGCGGAAATTTAGCTCGTTTTTCAGATTTTCCTGCCTGGCAAAGTCTTCGGGCTGCTTGTTGAGATCCAGAGTGACTCCCTTGTGGGTGACAAGCTTGATAATGTCCCCTGTCTTTGGATCGAAAATCCGTTCGTTGAGGGTAATTGCATACCAGTGGTTATCCACGTAAGTGGCCATTGGAATATCCTGCCTATCGATAATCTTTTGCTGATTATTAAAAGTAAAAATAGCAATCCCCTGCAACTGTTTCTGCTGAGAGTTGGCGACTGCTATATTGATAATCTGATTTTTGCTGCGGTACCAGATTTCATTACGCGTCAACTGGACATGGCGTTTCCCGGATATTTTAACATCGAGAAGGTAGTTCAGTTTTTTCGCATTCCAGGGAATGACAAATTCATTGAGTAACAGCAAAATGAATGAAAACAGCAATGCAAGTGTCATCAGTGGTTGTACAATCCGCCATAAACTGACACCACAGGCACGCATGGCTGTCACTTCATTGGTTCGACTGAGACCGCCGAGGGTCAGGACCATTGTCGTTAAAATCGCCAGGGGCAGGATCTGGACAAGAATGACCGGAATACTGTTGGCAAGATAGACAACATAATCCCATGCCGCCGCATTATGATCGATAAAATCGTCCACTTTTTCGAAAAAATCGATCAGGAGATAGATTCCAATAAATGCAGCGGTGCTGAGAGACAAAATCCGCATGAAGTAACTTATCAGGAAACGGTTGAGGATTTTCATTGATCTCCTCCCGTATCGTCTGATGTCCTTTTTTTAAAAACATTTCTTGGTAGGGACAGTATTTTTAAAGGTTTCTCGAGGGCCGTATTGTGGAGAAACCACGCTCCGCCGATGAAAAAGCAGACATTCGGCAACCAGAGAATAATTGCCGCCGGAACCAGACCGTTATCTGAAATGTCTCCGGCCAAACTGAGGAGAACGTAGTAAACCAGAAAAACCAATAGTGCCAGCGAAAACCCAGCACCTTTTCCGGATCGTTGTGATTGCAGGCCAAGGGGGACACCAACAAGGACGAGAACCAGTGGAGCAAAGGCGATAACAATGCGTTCGTATTTTTCAGTCAAAAGTTGTTGCCGTCGATTTTTTTTCTTTGTTTTCTGAATCGACTGGTTCAGCTCCGACCATGACAGCTCGCTCTTTGAAAAAGAGCGTCGCTGGCTATTGAGCTGGTTCCCGATATTGATATTAATATTGTAGTTACTGAAATTAACCGTCTGATAGGTTTTGCTTTCGGGACGCCTGTGGATTGTCCCGTCAGTAAGTCGCAACGTTAAACTATATTTGTGGGGATCGGAGATAAAGCGCCCTTGTTTCGCTGTTATGATTGCTGGGGTCTCACTTTCACGCTCATCTGAAATGAAGACATCATTCATGATTCCGCGTTGTTCATCCATTCCTCGGGTATAGAGTACAATCCCCTTGAACTCATCGTTGAAAATTCCCGGTTTGACATTGACGCTGGCATTGCTTGCAGCGATCTTAAAAAGTTTGTTACGGAAGGCCCTCTTACTTGAGGGCTCAAGTTTGATTGTGATGAATGCTGTCAGTAAACTAAAGAGGATCGCTAGGACAAAAACCGATTTTACTAGGGTATAGAGACTGATTCCTGAGGCCTTAAGGGCGATAAATTCGCTGTCGGCAGAGAGGCGACCAAACGCCAGCAATATCCCCAGAAGAAATGAAAGGGGAACCGTAATGACGAAAAATGTTGGCAGAAGGTAGCTGAACAGCTGCAGGATTTCTCCTGCAGGAACACCTTTATTGATAATCAGCTCGGCCAGTTTCGGCAGCTTGCCCATCAGCAGGACAAAGGTGAAAATCAGCAGACTCAGTGCTGTCGGAGTTGCGATTTCTTTAAGGATATAGCGATGTATGCGTAGGCTCGACATGGTGCGGCATGTTAGTACGCTCTCTACTGTTGTGTAAACTCCCTTTTACCGTGAAGGGGTGGGTTTTTCTGTTTGTTAAGCAATCGCCAAAACAGTTTTTTCTCTTGCCTGATCTATTGCAGTAGTGTTATAGATCCGCAGTTAATCAATTCGCACGTCTCAGGATTCAGGCAGGATGGTTCCCGGTTGCCTACCGGGGCCTGCTGAAGCAGATCGAGGCGGAGGAATCAAACCAGTTTAAGGAGAAAAAACATGGCACAGATTACAATGAAGCAAATGCTCGAAGCGGGTGTTCACTTTGGTCACCAGACCAAACGCTGGAACCCAAAAATGAAGCCCTATATCTTCGGGGCACGTAACGGAATCTACATTGTTGACCTGCAGAAAACCGTTCGTTATTTCAAAACTGCCTATCAGTTTATTCAGGATACCGTTGCCAACGGCGACAAGGTTCTGTTTGTCGGCACCAAAAAGCAGGCACAGGATGCAATCAAAGAAGAGTCTTTGCGTGCTGACCAGTATTTTGTCAATAACCGCTGGTTAGGTGGCATGATGACCAACTTTGCAACTATCAAGGCAAGTATCGATCGCCTGAAAAAAATCGAAGCAATGGTTGCTGATGGAACAATTGAACAATACACCAAAAAAGAGGCTCTGCAGCTTGAACGTGAGCGTGAGAAGTTGGAGAAAAACCTCGGTGGTATCAAGAATATGACCAAGCTCCCCGGTGCAATTTTCATCATTGATCCTAAAAAAGAGATGATTGCGGTACAGGAAGCTAACAAACTGGGCATCCCGGTTGTTGCTGTGGTCGATACCAACTGCGATCCCGATAACATCGATTATGTTATCCCCGGTAATGATGATGCAATTCGGGCTATTCGTCTGTTTGCTTCAAAGATGGCCGATGCCTGTATTGAAGGGGCTCAGCGGAATAAAGATAAAAAGCAAACTGCAGCAGAAGGCAAAGATGAGCCGGTTGTTGAAGTTGCAAAAAAAGAAGTTGTTGCAGAAGCTCCTGCCGTTGAGGCTGCTGCTGAGTAAGCAGAAGCTTTTAAAAATATAGACAGGCCTGCGGCCGGGCTTAGGCTCGGCCGTTGGTTTAACTGGAACCAAATAAAAATATGTGTGGGATTTATCCCGCCTAAAAAATTATGGAGGAATGATCGTGAGTATTACAGCTGCAATGGTCTCCGAGTTGCGTAAGAAAACCGGGGCAGGAATGATGGATTGTAAAAAAGCTTTGACTGAAACTGCTGGAAATATGGATGAGGCAGTCGATTTTTTGCGTAAAAAAGGTTTGTCGGCTGCGGCTAAGAAATCGGGTCGGGTTGCTTCTGAGGGTGCCGTTGCTGCGACCTCAAATGGTGCTGTCGGTGCTATAGTTGAAGTCAACGCCGAGACTGACTTTGTTGCCAAAAATGAAGCTTTTCAGACATTTGTTGCCGGTGTACGTGACCTCGTTCTAAATAATGATGTTGCTGATGTTGAAGCTCTCAAAGGTGTTGACTATCCCGGTAGCGGTCGTACTGTGGCAGAGGAGTTGACCCATCAGATTGCAACGATTGGTGAGAACATGGGAATCCGCCGTCTGGCACGCATCGATGCGGGTCAGGGTGTTGTGACATCCTACATTCATGGTAACGGCAAGATTGGTGTTCTGGTTGAACTGCAAACTGAATCCACTGATGAAAAAGTTGAAGTACTCGGTAAGCAACTGGCAATGCACGTTGCTGCAGCTGCTCCTCAGTATCTCGATCGCGACAGTGTCCCTGCTGATATCGTTGAAAAAGAGAAAGAGATCATGCGTGTCAAAGCGATTGAGAGCGGCAAGCCTGAAAATATCGTTGAGAAGATCATTCTTGGTCAGATCAATAAATACTTTGGTGAAGTTTGCTTGCTTGAGCAGGCTTTTGTCATTGATCCTGACCAGAAAGTCGGCAAGTTGGTCGCTGCTTTAGCGAAAGAGTTGGGTGCCGATATTAAACTGAACAGTTATGTTCGCTTCCAGCTTGGTGAAGGCATCGAGAAAAAGGAAGATGATTTCGCTGCTGAAGTCGCTGCAATGAGTAAATAATTTGCTCCCGTTTTTATGGGAACGACGTCTATAACCCCTTTTATGTAGCAGGAGCAGTATGATGGCAACGAAGTATCGACGAATTCTACTGAAACTCAGTGGT
>JAMOPE010000144.1 GCA_027064785.1 Geobacteraceae bacterium | reverse complement strand
GATACCAGTAAAAAAAGGGAGAAATGCAAGGATGTAGAGAGCTTTTTTAGCTTCAATGACAATTTTGGGTGGCGTCCCAAGGAGTTTGACCAGAACAAAATCACCTAGAGGGGTGAAGGCGATGAGAGACAGCATTGCTGCAACATAGACAGCGACCAGCCCGATAAAAATCAGCACTCCAAACATCGATTTGCGACCGCGGACCATAGCAATTGTAATGGTATGGTTCTGGTAAGATGGGGAGGCAATAAATAGATGGACGACCAGTGCGACTGACATACCGGCCAGTGCGGTAATATAGTCATCAAGCCGTGCGAGTGCACCGTTGATGACGGTGTGAGAAATACTCATCAACTGAATGTTGAGGATCAGCGGAAAAAAGAAAAAAGCAATTTCCCGTATCGTGAGCCGTTTCTCAATCACCACTGGAGCCTGGAAACAGTTGCAGGAGGTCGGTTGATATCTCAGCCCGAAAATCGGGAGAAAGACCATCGGTGTGTCCCATCCCGTAGGCACAGAAACACGTCATTGTCCCGGCCCCCTGTCCGGCACGCAAATCGGTGTGGTGATCCCCAACCATAACCGTTTGTTGCGGATCGGCGTTCAGTGCTTTGAGGGCTTCTAAAATTGGTAGTGGATGGGGTTTTTTTTCCGGGTAACTGTCCCCACCGATAATTATTTTAAAATTCTGCGTCAGTTTCAGCCCCTCCAAAAGCTTCATTGTCAGCTGATATGGTTTGTTGGTGACAAGGGCTATGTGTTCGGCGGAATGGCAGCTGAAAAGGTTTTCGATCCCCGGATAGCAGCGAGTGTGATCGAGAAGGTGCTCATCGTAAATTTCCATGAAGCGGGCAACGTGTCCGGGTTGAAACAGTTTATCACCAAGCGCCCGTTTGACCAGAATCGAGACACCATCACCGACCATTTCAGCCACCCGCTGTTCTAAGAGTGGAGGACAATCGAGCTCTCCCCGCAGCACATTGAGGGACGTTGTCAAATCGGGAACCGAATCAACCAGCGTGCCATCAAGATCGAAGATCAGATAACGGGGAGTTTTCATGGTCGTTTACTCCGGGCTCCAAAGATCGCGGTCCCGACTCTGACCAGTGTTGCCCCTTCTTCAATGGCGACTTCGAAATCACCACTCATCCCCATAGAGAGCTCTTTCATTTCGACATTGGGGAGTTGCAACTGTTCAATCTGTCCGGCAAGTTCACGAAGTTGGCGAAAAAAGGGTCGAACCTGTTCGGGGTCGTCACAATGGGGCGGGAGACACATCAACCCGCAGATTTTTATATGAGGGAGTTGCGCGACGGCTTTGACCAATGCTTCCAGTTCGTCAGGAGCACAGCCCGATTTTGTCAATTCATCACCGACATTAACCTGCAACGTGATGGCGACGGTCGCATCGATTTTCCCCCACTGCCGGTTGATTTCTTCGGCAAGAGAGAGCCGATCGACAGAGTGGATCATTGCCACTTTTCCCCGCAGGTATTTGACTTTATTGCTTTGTAGCCCACCGATAAAATGCCATTCAACGGGAGCCGACACCCGTGGGGATTTGTCGCGAAATTCCTGCACGTAGCTTTCGCCGAAGAGTTTCTGTCCTGCGTGGTAGGCCTCTTCAATGAGTTCTGCAGGCTTGACTTTAGAGACAGCGATCAGCCTGACGTTATCAGGATTTCTACCACTTTTCTGACACGCCCGTTGAATCCGGGTATTTATTTTCTCAATATTTGCTGCAACATCGTTCATTGTTTTGCTCCATAAAACTAAACCACCAGCGGCACTCCCAGTTCTTTCATCGTTCCAGTCAACCTGCATAGCGGCAATCCGACTACGTTGGTATAACTCCCTTCGATCCGGGCAACAAAACAGACGCCAAAGCCTTGAATCGCGTAAGCACCCGCTTTATCCATTGGTTCTCCTGTTGCAATGTAGCGTGCGATTTCAGCATCTGTCAATTGACGAAACCAGACTTTGGTACTGACGGCTTCAGCGCGTTGTTCACCGGTTTGGCGATCAAGTACTGCATACCCCGAGAGAACCCGGTGCTCGCGCCCGGAGAGCATCTGTAATATTTCGGTCGCGTGTGCATCATTGCGAGGTTTGCCGAGGATGTTGCTGTCACATAGGACAATAGTATCACTGCCGATAAACCAGTGCCCATCAACGTCCTTTCGCCGGGAAACCTCACTGGCTTTAGCAAGGCTCAGGCGGATGACGAGCTCCTCCGGGGTTTCACCGGGGAGTTTATCCTCTGCAGCATTGCTGGGAATAACTTGAAATTCAAGGCCAATCTGTTGCAATAATTCACGTCGTCGCGGTGATGCTGATGCCAGGACAAGTGGGTGGCTCATGAACAATTCTCTCTTTCCATTGTGATGGTGTCCCACCATGCGGGCAACGCGGCAAGAGCGCGCTCAGCCATTGCCAACCTGCGGTCGGCCCGCTTCATTTTTCGACCTTCAAGGGCTGGAAACAAGCCGTAATTGATATTCATTGGTTGAAAATTGTCGACTTCGGCATTTGCTAGATGGCTTAGCAACGAACCCAGTGCTGTTTCACGAGGTGGAAACGGGATCGATTTTTCGAGCAACTGACGGGCAGCAAAAATACCGGCGAGAAAACCTCCCGCGGCTGATTCAACATACCCTTCGACACCGCTAAGCTGCCCGGCAGCAAAAATATGGGGAGCCTGTTGGAACTGTAGAGTCGAAGTCAAACACGCCGGAGCATTGATGAACGTGTTCCGGTGCATACTGCCGAGGCGGGCAAAACGGACATTTTCCAGCCCGGGAATGGTGCGGAAGATTCGCTGCTGTTCCGGGTAGGTCAGGCGAGTCTGAAAGCCGACCAGATTGAACAGTGACGCGTGGCGGTTATCCTGCCGTAGTTGCAGAACTGCATAGGGAATCTTCCCTGTTTTTGGATCGGGAAGTCCGACCGGCTTCATCGGGCCGAAAGAGAGGGTCTGAGCCCCGCGGGCTGCCATCT
>JAMOPE010000143.1 GCA_027064785.1 Geobacteraceae bacterium | reverse complement strand
GGGTTCATCACGCATTTCTTTTCACCGGTGCCCGTGGTGTCGGCAAGACCTCTGCTGCCAGAATTTTTGCTAAGGCACTCAATTGTCAGGAAGGCCCGACAACGCAGCCGTGCGGGGTTTGTCCTTCGTGTGTCGAAATCACCAACAGTCAGGGAATTGATGTTCTTGAGATCGACGGCGCGTCGAATACCGGTGTCGATGATATCCGTGAATTGCGTGAAAATATCCGCTATCTGCCGTCACAATCGCGCTACAAGATCTTCATTATTGATGAAGTTCACATGCTTTCGATCAATGCTTTTAATGCCCTGCTGAAAACTCTTGAAGAACCCCCCGAACATGCCAAATTTATCTTTGCGACGACCGAACCGCACAAGATTCCGATAACAATTCTCTCGCGTTGTCAGCGTTTCGATTTTAAAAAAATCGGGCTGATACCGTTACAGGCAAGGCTCCGTGTTATTGTTGATGCCGAAAAAATTGAGATCAGCGATACCGGCTTGGATATTGTCGCCCGCAGCGCCGGCGGAAGTATGCGTGATGCTCTGTCAACCCTTGATCAGGTGATCGCTTTCTGCGGTGATCGGGTCAGTGATGAGGAATTGCAGGGGTTGCTTGGTCTGGTCAGTCGAGC
Organism: Geobacteraceae bacterium; assembly: GCA_027064785.1. Classification (GTDB taxonomy): domain Bacteria; phylum Desulfobacterota; class Desulfuromonadia; order Desulfuromonadales; family Geopsychrobacteraceae; genus Desulfuromusa. Next base: position 2,371 of record JAMOPE010000143.1, on the reverse strand, counting down.
TTTGTTATTGGCGACGATTAAAGCGATTATCGATCGTCAACCGGGTGAGTTGCTGACTTTAGTAAAAAAGGTAGATGACCAGGGGCACTCATTTCGGCAGTTTTGTCAGCAGCTGGTCGAATTGGTCCGGACTCTGGTGGTTCTCAAGGTTGTCGATCAGCCGGGTGATTTGATTGATATTGGTGAAACTGAGCTGGCAGACCTCAAAATATTGGCAGATGCGGCTTCACTTGAAGATTTGCAGCGGCTATTGACAATTCTAATTCGTACCGAGGCGGATCTGGCGGTTTCGACTTATCCCCGTTTGACGATGGAGATGACCCTGGTAAAATTAGCAGGATTGCCTGCTGGAATTGATGTCGCAACGTTGATAAAACGTCTGGAGTCATTAGAACAGAAACTGGCAGCCGGACTGCCGGCTGCACCAGCAGTATCAGTGGCACAGCCGGTGAAACAGCCGGTTGCGCATGTGTCACCACCCCCGTCGCCGGCGACTAAGGATATTCCGCTTCCCGAAGAACCCGTCGAAGAGCAGGCGGAAATTCCAGCGGTTGTCGTCTCGGGTGATAAAAACTGGGCCGGGCTGGTTGAGTTCGTAAAAAATCGCCGTAAGCCACGAATTTCGTCGTTGCTGGAGCAGTCGAGCTTATTATTACTGGAACTGCCACGCTTACGTATCGGAATGCCGCAATGTTTTTTCACGCTGGCTGATAGCGATATGCGCGAAGAGATACGCAAATTAGCGGCCGAGTATTTTGGTACTGATGTTCGGGTCGAAGTTGAAAAAGTTGGTAACGGTGAAAAAGCACCATTGTCGCTGCACGAAGAGCGGACCCGGCAGGAAAGTGATCGGCAGAAAAAGCTGCGTGAGAATGCTTTGGAACATCCGCTGGTAAAATCGGCACTGGAAATATTTGGTGGAACAATCGAAGAGGTAAAGCCCATCGATAAGGGTTTTGTGTAGCTATAAATACATTAAGCAATGGAGGCTTAGTCATGGCAAGAGGTGGTGGACTGGGAAATATTATGAAGCAGGCGCAGCAAATGCAGGCACGGATTGCCCGAGTGCAACAGGAGCTGGAAACGCGTGAAGTTGAAGCAACAGCCGGTGGCGGTATGGTGACGGCACGGGTCAACGGTAAACAGCAGATTCTTGATCTGAAAATTGAAAAAGATGTTGTCGATCCTGAAGATGTTGAAATGTTGCAGGATCTGATTCTCGCTGCTGTGAATGAGGCGGTTAAAAAGAGTCAGGACATGATTCAGGAAGAAATGGGCAAGGTGACCGGTGGAATGAATATCCCCGGGATGTTTTAGCGAGACTAAAGATTTTTGCCCCGAATGGTTTTTGCGGTTGAAGTTCTGCTGTTTGGGTGGTAGAGTTCTTTTTGGTCAGACCACTTTGCCAGTGATTTTTTTGGTAAAATTATAGTTTTTTAGTCACCCTGAAGAATACGGATTTATGACTTAAACTATTGGATTTAGGATAAATTTCATGCTAGGCTCGCTCCCGTCTTTCGCCCGTTTAGAGGCTGAACTGGGTAAGCTTCCGGGAATCGGAAGTAAGACGGCAGCTCGTTTGGCATTTCACCTGCTACGGACTTCTGATCACGATGTCGAAGCTTTGGCTGCGGCTCTTGTCGAAATGAAACGTAAGGTGGGGTTTTGTCAGCGCTGTTTTCATATCGCCGAAACTGAATTATGCCAGATTTGTCAAAATCCGCTTCGTGAAAACCGGAAACTCTGTGTTGTCCAGGAACCGCAGGATCTCCTGGCAATAGAGCGAAGCCATTCATACTCCGGTCTTTATCATGTTCTCCATGGTGCTCTCTCGCCCCTTGATGGTATCGGCCCTGATGATTTGAAAATTCCGCAGTTGCTGCAACGGTTGGAGCAGGAAGAGATTGACGAGATTATCCTTGCGACTAACTTTACTGTTGAGGGTGAAGCGACAGCACTGTATCTGGCTGGTCTTTGTAAAGAGCGGGGAATTGCGGTCACTCGATTGGCTCACGGAATTCCTTCGGGAAGTGACCTTGAATATATCGATGCCGGGACGGTTCAGCAGGCAGTTACCGGGCGCCGGGATTTTTAAAGAACAGTATTTAGCAAGTAGTAGACATATCAACTGGAAATATCGATCGTTTGTTTCGCTAGGATCAAAACATTATCACTGTTCAAGGAGGAATGTATGGCTCGAAAGATGGTTAATATTGATGGTAACTCCGCTGCAGCGCATGTTGCTCATGCGACTAACGAAGTTATCGCTATCTACCCCATCACCCCGTCATCAGTTATGGGTGAAATCTCTGACGCCAAAAGTGCGGTTGGAGAGAAAAATATCTGGGGAACCGTTCCCAAAGTTGTTGAA
>JAMOPE010000142.1 GCA_027064785.1 Geobacteraceae bacterium | reverse complement strand
CGGGCACCTTCTCCCCAATGGAGAAGGAAACAATGAGTAGCAACTGAAAGTCTTGGACTAAAGTCCATGGTTTTCACCAGCGTGATGGGACAATAAAACGAACAATAAGGCAATTAAACCAACCATCCCAAGTAGGCTTCCCCAGTAACCATACCATGCAAAACCGACCCTACCGGTATCCTGACGAGTCAGCTGTCGATATTTTTTCATATGTTTATGAACCTGCCAGCGAATCTCAAAAAAACTGAGTTTCACTTCAGCAGCCGACACTCTGCGTAAAATCTGGATCGAAAAATAAAAATTTGTCAGGCTGATGACGATCAACACAATCAGTAAACTCAGCAGCACCGGTTCCTCCTAAATGACATAAATCTGTGCCCGCAGCAGTTACTGTGGCTGAGCTTCTAATTGAATCAACAGTCCCTTGAGTTGTTCCAGCTTTTCGGCAAGCTGCCGGTTTTCTTCTTTTAACTTTTCGATGTCTGTTGACAGCATCTTCTCAGACGATTGCAACGCCTCAAGCTGCTGCTTTTGCTGCTCCAGTTGGTGCGCATAACGGATAATGATCTCTGCCCTTTTGGCCCAGAGACTCTCAGGGTAAACGTCTTGAAAGAGTTGCAGCTCATTGGTCATTTTAGTCAGCTGAAAGTGATCGAAAGCGCGACTGAATTCGACCTCATCTTCCAATAATGCCTGCTTCTGCTGTGGACAGATGACCGAACAAGCTGACATCAAAAGAAGAAGAAGTATCGATAAAAAAACTAGCTTTCTCATACTATTTGCGTCTCTCCACCATGTAATTACTGCCACTTTGAACTTTTAGATACTCTTTCACCCGGGCACAATCCTGACTGATCGCCAGTCTTGACGGGTATTCGTAGTGGTCAGAAGGGATAACCGCAACCGAAATTGTCATAAGTGAAAAGGTGCGCTCAATTCCGTAGCGATCTTCACCAACAAAAGAGCCGATTTCTCGGTCTTCTTTCGTATAGAAATCAGGAGCAATTTCATCAAAGCCTTCAACAATTTTCTGCGCCAGCAGCTCACCCGATTCCAAACGACTAATCACGACATAGTCGTCTCCACCAATATGACCGACAAGATCCTGAGGGCACCCATGATCGCCGACAACTTTCTTCAGTAAATCGGCAACCTTCGCAATGACATCACTCCCAGCTTTATATCCATAGCGATCGCTGTAAACCTTAAAGTTATCGAGATCGATATAGAGATGGGAAAAAGGCTCACGTCGCGAGATCCGCATGACAATTTCACGATCAATCGCCCGGTTTCCCGGTAACTGGGTTAGCGGATTGGCATCAAGCTGCAGTTGCTCAAGTTCACTCAACTTTTCACCCATGCGGGTAAATTCGCCGGCAAGCTGGGCAAATTCATCGCTTCCTGTCAAATTAGGTCGATGATCAAACCGCCCGGCAGATATTTTCTGCGTTGCCTCCTTAAGAGCCTTCACCGAGCGATGGATACTCAATACAACCGTGAGAGGAACTGGAGCAGAAAGGAGAATCCCGATAAACGTTAACAACACCGTCATCTGAAATGCATCTTCGGTATTCTTCGACAATTTTGCTAGGCCGGTATTAATCGTCTGTTGTTGTTGCTGACGGAACTCAGCAAGATAATTGAGTAACTGGTTTCGTAGTGGAACAGTAATCTCGGTCGAAATCTTCTGTGCCTGATCCCAATTTTCAAGAAAAAGAGCTTCAGACAATTGATTGTCAGCGCGACGATAGTTTTCAACAATCTGGATAAGATGTTTCACCGGATCGGCGACCGGAGGGCGACTTAAAGCAAGGGCATAGCGGGCAAACTCATGGTTGCGACTGAGCCGTAATTCACTTAAGGCGGGATCTTTCAGGATTAAAAGCTGCTTCTCAATATTTTCCTGAGCCAGCAGATTTTGCTGTAAATCGCGAACTAATTCAAAAATACGAAATTCTACATTAACCAGCCTCTCAGTTGCACTTGTCTGTTCATAAAGATGGAACAGTGCAAACCCGACTGCAGAGAGGCTAAAGAAAAGAATGACCAGATAGCCAATGATAACTTTCTTCGTCACGGTAGAAAACAAACTGCGCATAAAAGAACCAGCTCCAAACATCAAAGATGGTGCAATAATACATCAAACAAAGTGAGATAGGTTGTTTTTAATCAAGATGCGGTATCCCGGCAAAAAAAAAGCGCCCACTGCGGGCGCTTTACGGTAGAGACAATTTCAGCCTAAATTCCCAAGTATGCTTTTCTAACGTCATCATTCGCTAATAAGTTCTCAGCAGAATCGACCAGTGTAATATGACCGTTTTCCATGACATACCCGCGATCAGCAAGTTTCAACGCCTGATTCGCATTCTGCTCAACAAGAAAAATAGTCGTATTACTTTCCTTATTGATCTGACGAATGATATCAAAGATCTGCTTGATAATCAGCGGTGCAAGGCCTAGGGATGGCTCATCAAGAAGTAAAACCCGGGGGCGTGCCATCAGTGCCCGGGAGATTGCCAGCATCTGTTGCTCACCACCGGACAGGGTTCCTCCAAGCTGGCTGCGCCGTTTGTCCAGGATCGGAAAAAGGGTCATGACATAATTCAGATCCTGCTGAATCAGTCGTTTATTTTTCCGTAGAAAAGCCCCCATCTCAAGGTTTTCAAGTACAGTCAAATCAGGGAAAATACGCCGTCCTTCAGGGACCTGAACAATCCCCCGCTGGACAATCTTTTCAGCACCCAGCCCTTTGATGGAATCGCCATCAAACAAAATATCACCGGAACGAGGCGGGGTAATCCCACAGATTGACATCAGAGTTGTTGTTTTTCCAGCGCCATTGGCACCGATCAAAGCGACGATTTCCCCTTCTTTGATCTCAATCGATACATTTTTTAATGCCTGAATATTGCCGTAATAGGTCTGAATATTCTGAATTTTAAGCATCAGCTTCCTCCCCCAGATACGCTTCGATAACCTTGGGGTTATCTTTGATCTGCTGTGGGCT
>JAMOPE010000141.1 GCA_027064785.1 Geobacteraceae bacterium | reverse complement strand
TGGACGGAATCTGACTCAGGAGAGGAAAGATAAACGGATCGCCGACCAGCAGATTCTTTTCCCTCTTGATCAGGCGATCAAGATTGGCAACGGTCCGAATCAGGTTATCGAGATTACCGATCCCGATTGCCCCTTCTGTCGCCGCAGTGATAAATATTTCTCCGGGCGTGACGATTTGACCCGCTATATCTTTCTCCATCCCCTTGACAACCTTCATCCCAACGCCACTGCGAAGGCCCGCTATATCCTCGGTGCGGAGAACCCGGCACAGGCTTACGACGAGGTCTTTAGCGGAAAGTTTGATGCTCAGCCGGTTCCGGCAGCTGACGATCATGGGTTGCTCGATATCCACCGTGACGTTGCCCGCAACGCCGGTGTCAGTGGAACACCCCACAGCTGGATCAACGGTGAGCATGTCGTTGGTTTTAATCCCAAAAAATTTGACGAGCTGTTGAATAAATAAAGGTCTCTTTGAGTATTATGGTGTCAGATAAAAAAACATCCCGTCCCGAACTTCTTGCCCCTGCCGGAAGTCTGGAGGCCTTTTTTGCCGCTGTTGATGCCGGGGCCGATGCGGTTTATACCGGCCTGAAGGAGTTTTCGGCCCGTGCTAAAGCGAAAAACTTCAGCCTTAAAGAGATTGAACAGGTCACCCACTATCTGCAGCAGCAGGGGAAACGCCTCTACATCACTCTGAATACCCTGGTTAAAGAGAAAGAGTTGTCGCAGTTGATCGATACGCTGGGGGCTCTGGAAGAGATCGGTGTTGATGCGGTGATTCTGCAGGATCTGGCGGTGTGGAAACTGGCAAAAGATCATTTTCCCGGATTGGAACTTCACGCTTCGACCCAGATGACGATCCATAACGCTGCCGGGGTAAAAATGCTGGAGCGGATGGGGTTTACCCGCGGGGTGCTGGCACGTGAAATGACGTTGTCGGAGATTGCCAGTATTCGTCAGCAGACAACACTGGAACTGGAACACTTTATCCACGGGGCATTGTGCTTTTCGTTCAGTGGTCAGTGTTATTTTTCGTCCTTTCTCAGTGGCAAAAGTGGTAATCGTGGCCGCTGCGCCCAACCGTGCCGGCGTAACCATCGTTATCGTCAGCAGGATGGCTATTATTTTTCTCCCAATGATCTTTCGGCCATTGATCTTCTTCCTGAGCTGGAACAGGCGGGAATCTGCAGTCTTAAAATCGAAGGGCGGATGAAGAGTGCCGAGTATGTCCATAAGGTTGTCCGTGCTTATCGGCAGGTTCTTGATGCCCCAGATCATCACCGCAAAGAGGTTCTGAAAGAGGCAAAAATCCTGCTCAAAGAAAGTTTCGGCCGTCAGCCGACCAAAGGATTCCTTTCGGGTGGTCAGCCAAGCGATATGGCGATTCCGATGCATAAAGGATCGACGGGACGGTTTCTCGGTGAAATTACCCGGGTTCGTGGTGGTGAGATTACCTTTAAGACGAAGGATACTCTGCTTTTAGGGGCTCGCTTACGGGTACAGCCTGCGACCGATAAAAGCGGCACAGCATTTACCGTCCGTCAGCTGATACAGGGGAAACGGACGGTCAACAAGGTCGCAGCTAACGCTCAGGCGACCGTTCCTTCGACATTCATCAACCAGTTCAAAGTGGGTGACAGTGTCTTTATGGTGTCGTCCCCCAGTGCCTTTACCATGAGCGATGCGGCCTGTCGGCGTAAACTGAGCAATGTCCGTCCGCCGGCAGAAAAAGTGGATCTGGTGATTGATGTGACACCACAACAATTACAGATCGCAGCAACTCTCGGAGGAAAAGAGCAGCAGTTTCAGTTTGCAGTTGAAACCTTTCCGGCAGAAAAACAGGGGCTGGATGAGAAGATTCTCCGTCAGACTTTTTCTGTAACAGCAGGAGAACCATTTTCTCTGGGGAAATTGACCTGTCGTGAGTTGTCTCCCGTGGTCATCCCGCCAAAACAACTCAAACAGGTGCGGCGTGATTTTTATGCTGAGTTGCGCAAGAGTCATCAGCCACAGAAGCCGCAGCTTCGTGCTGCTCATAGCCAGAGTGCCCGTGATGCACTGTTGCCGCAGGTATCCCCATCGGGAGGTGGGAAACGGCAGGTGTGTGTTCAGCTGCGAGATTCACGTGATCAGCGGGTTTTGCAGGATCAGCAGGTTGAGCAGATTATGATCCCGCTGACCGGTCAGAACCTGCAGCATGCCAATAAACTGGTGCGCCGTTCCAGACAACTGATCTGGGATATCCCGTTTGTCATTTTTGACCGGGAGTGGACCGATACCCGCAATGCGATCCGGCAACTGGTGCAGATGGGGTTTACCAATTATCGCCTCAATAATCTGGGACATTTCCCGTTGTTTGATAAACTTGACGGGGTTCACCTGTTCAGCAGTTTCCGACTGTTTTCTCTGAACAGTCAGGCGATTTCGGCACTGGCTGAGCTGGGAATCAAAGAAGCGGAACTTTATATTGAGGATGATCGCAACAATCTTGTCGATATTCTTCGTCATCGGTTGCCGATTCCGACCGCAATGACTGTTTATGCCAGTGTTCCACTGCTGACCTCGCGGGTGAAAATCAAGAATGTCCGCTCCGATAATCCGGTTCTGTCGGATCGTGGCGATGCTTATCGAGTCCAGCAGCGGCAGGGGTTGACCTGGCTCAACAGTGAGACAGACTTCTCGTTTATTGCCAATATGGCAGAACTCCAAAGCTGGGGGTGTCAGCGTTTTGTTGTCGACCTTTCCCATCTCGGGCCGTTCAGTCAACCGGGAAAACGGGTTCTTGATGCTCTCCGGCAGGGATATGATCCCGAAGGAACCAGTAAGTTTAATTTTGAGCGGGAGCTGGAATAGTATTTTCGACAAGTTTTATTGCACCAGGTTCTCATCCTGATTATAGTGTGCGACTGCATTTTGTCTTTTATCCCGATTTTTCCGGAGGTTGATGTGTTTCTAAAAAAATACCGTATCCATATTTTTCTGCTGCTGGTGGCGTTGACGATTGTTA
>JAMOPE010000140.1 GCA_027064785.1 Geobacteraceae bacterium | reverse complement strand
GGGTGGCATAGGGGTGGACATCTCCTGCTGGGTCAACCTCATAAGCAGGGATTTTATCGCCGATCCCGAATAGATTTTTACGTAGGGCGTACCTGGTTGAACGTGCTGCGCCAATAATCAGGAGGTTTTTCTTGTTGCGCTGGACAGTTCTGGAAAGAGCCGTCTGGCTTATAGAGAGCCGTTCCTGCAATGCCTTGCTGGTCAATGCTCCGGTTGCAAGGTGCTCACGAAACTTGCTGTCTTGTTGCTCGGTTTTTTCCATCGCTGACCCTTGTGAATAGTTTAGTGGGTAGATACTATCATAAATAAAAAACAATACAATGACTATTTATAGCGTGGTTACTTGGTAATTATGAAAAAATATCAGCTTAAATCGGGTAGATATTTAATTAACCCTCATGATGTTAATTGTGACGCATAAACTTTATGGGGCATTAGAAACAGGCACCATCGCTATGGAAGGGGAGTGTTAGATGTCTCGTTGGAATGGTGGGGGGGAGAGGCGGCCGCAGTGGGAAATAATGAGCCTTACAGCCAGTTGTTTGCGTCAGTGACGACCTTTCCTAACGTGGAAAGTCTACCGTGATTCGGTTCGCTTCAATTCCCAATCATCCACCACGGGGTTTCTGCCGCTGGTTATTACCGCTGTACCAACAGATTCTTCATAATCGGTTTAACGATCATATCGCTGCTGGGAGTCAGGAGGACTTCGTAGGTGTGGCTGTGTTTGCAGATTGCTTTATATGTGTAGATTTTGTTGTGACTGCCGGTGGGTTGGACCAGTTCACACGATTGACAGCTGTATTGTTTGTCACGGATGATTTTTGCGAAGCTGTCGAGAACCTGTGGGTTTGTGATCGGTTCCTGACTCATGGCGGCCAAGGGTGACAGCAGCAGACTGCCGCCAATGAAGAGGTTGATCAATAAAAGTTTGCGCATAGTACGTGTCCTCTTGTGACAATGTTCGGCTAAGTTAGCAGAGGAATCTGACAAAAATCTGAAGAGAGTCTCTTTGCTGTGAATAAAATAGTGCTACAATGATTTTTATGGGAGGAACTCCTCCCCCATAAGGAGACGGATATGCCTGCCAAAAAAATCTTTGCCGCGTTTTTGATTGTCCTGGGTGCCGTTGCTTTTTCATCAGGGCTGACCCAATACAAGAACTGCCGGACTCCAAATCACTGTGTTGTCGGGTTTGCCAAGTCGCTGGGTGGACAGGCGTCTTTTGAACTTGATCAAACGGTTCGGCGGGAAAAATATTTTGGAGTTGCCAAAATGATCGGCGGGGTCTTTTTTATCGCGGCCAGTGGTGTCTTTCTCATAAAGTCTTTTCGATAATTTTTTCTCAGAGACTCATCTGTTTACTTTCCCTGTGTTTTTTCTTTAACTTTGCTATAATTCTGTTCCTGATCTTTTTGAAATAGCTGGATTTTCTCTGGAGGTGGATTGAATGAAGGTAGAGCGCCATCCGGCACGCAAGAAGAAACGTCTCAAGGTCCGATTCGGGGTCGATTATCCGAAACGGGTGGCTTTTACGGGGGATGTCTCGATTGGTGGACTGTATATTATTACCGGTCAGCCGGAACGGCCTGGATCAAAATTATTGATTCAGATTCGTTTGCCAGATGAGCAGGAAGTGACTGTTTTCGGGCGGGTTCGCTGGGCTAAAAAAGTCCCGCCGAATCTGATTCGCCTGGCAAATAAAGCAGGAATGGGGGTGCAGATCATCAAGTTTGAAGCGGGTCAGACTGCTCTTGCTGATTATCTGGAAACATTACGACGCTGATAAATTATGAATCAATCGTTGAATAATACAGAATATCTCCCAGCTGTCGCTCCCGACCTGGTGCTGGTGCGCTGGGGGCATGGTGAGTGGCAGATTAAAAGTGTCTCTGATCGGTTGGCACAGTGGCTTGGTGTCGATGCTGGCGGGACTCGTGGGCGTTCTCCTGTGGCCCTTTTTCCTGATGCTGTTCCATCGATTACCTCGCTGGTGAGTGAAGTTCTTGATCAGGGTCAGGACCTGGCCGATGTGAAGCTGCGACTTTTCCCCGATCAACCTGAATTTCTGGCCGATATCCAGTTTGCCGGATTGACCGAAGATTATCTTGGTCAGCTGGTGCGAATCAGTTTGCGGCGCGAATCGGTTGCCAGCCGTCAGGACGTCGGTTTCCGCAATATGATTGGTGCAAGCCCGGCGATGCACGAGGTTTTTCGCAAAATTCGCCTTTATGCGGCATCCGATGCAGCGGTGATTATTACCGGGGAAACGGGAGCGGGGAAAGAGCTGGTCGCACAGGCACTTCACGAAGAGAGCCCCCGTCACGATAAGCCGTTTGCAGCACTTAACTGTGCAGCGATTAGTGAGCAGTTACTTGAATCGGAACTGTTTGGTCATGAGCGGGGAGCATTTACCGGTGCGGTACGGGAACATCGCGGCTATTTTGAGCGGGCTGATGGTGGCACATTATTTCTTGATGAGATCGGGGACATGCCACTCCATACCCAGACAAAATTATTACGGGTTCTTGAAGACGGGCGGGTGCAGCGTGTTGGTGGTGAAAAAAGCCGGCAGGTTGATGTCCGGTTTGTCGGGGCGACCAATGTTCCCCTAGAGCAGGCCGTTGCAGAAAAGAAGTTTCGGGCCGATTTGTATCACCGCCTCGCGGTATTGCGGATTCATCTTCCGCCACTGCGTGAGCGACCGGAAGATATTCCGTTACTGGCCGACATGTTTCTGCAGCAGTTTAACGCCCGGTACAATAAGGGTGTGAAACGTTTGACCAGCGAAGCGATTCGTTTGTTGCAGTCCTATTTGTGGCCGGGCAATGTCCGCGAATTGCGTAATGTTATTGAGCGGGTGGTCGTTGAAGCAGAAACTGAGGCAATCGGTGCGCGGGCTTTTTCCGAGTGGATTCGTGAGCGGCAGCAGTTTGCCGCTGGTGGGCAGACCCCGCCGGTCTCTGAAAATCCGAAACAGCTTCCCGTCGTGCTTCCCTATTCTTCAGCCGGG
>JAMOPE010000139.1 GCA_027064785.1 Geobacteraceae bacterium | reverse complement strand
GGGAGATATAGGCCATACTGTAATAACCCAGGAGAGTTGCCGGCATGATAAGATGGGATAGAGCATTTCTGAAGATTTCCCACTCCCCGGCCATGGCAGAGTCGATCAGCATAAAGCCGGTAACAGGATCGACCAGCCCCTCATAAAAAACATCGACCCGTCCAGGTCCAGGCAGAAGATCAAACTTGGCGTAAACAATCATCAAAGCCAGCAACGCCAGCCAAAAAATCGGCAGCGAATATCCCAACAGACCGACGACTCGTGAAACATGATCAAGAAACTTCCCCCGCTTGACTGCAGAGATGACACCCAGAGGGATTCCGATAAAAACCCCGAACAGGGTTGCCAGAAAAGCCAGTTCCATCGTTGCCGGAAAGACCCGCAGGATATCGTCAAGAACCGGTTTAGCCGTTAAAACCGACATCCCGAAATCACCACGCAAAACGCTTCCCAGATAAATCAGAAACTGTTTCCAAAGCGGCAGATCAAGCCCCATGGCAATTCTGGCACGCTCATAGACTTCGTGTGAGGCCTTATCGCCGACAACGGCAAGGACCGGATCGATAGGCACAACCCGGCCAATCAAAAAAGTGATCAGCAGAAGTCCGAGAAAGGTCACTGCGATCATGCACAAGAACTTGAAAACTTTGACTGAATTCGTCTTGAATTTTATGCGGGAGTCATTCTGAGCCATTAAGCCTGCCTGCCTGAAAACTGAGCACTCTTGTAGAAAATCCCGGCAGTTGCCTGTCAAAAGACAACTGCCGGAAAGTCGTGGTTATATCTTACTTGGTGACATACTGATAAAAGTTACTGTCAAAACTTGGTCCAAGAATAAACCCTTTGACGTTTGCCCTTTCGGCCAGAATCTCAATATCCTGGAACATAATAACAAACGGTGAAACCTGCTGATGCTCTCGTTGCAAATCGAGATACATCTGGGCACGTTTGGCGGTATCTCTCTCAAGAACTGCGGCATCGGCCTTTTTGGTCATTTCAGGAATATCCCAAGCATTCCGCCATGCCAGTGGTTTCGATTTGGCATCGTCAGAGTTATCAGGGTTCCGTGCAAAGGTATCAGCATTGGTGTGTGGGTCCATGTAGTCGGGTCCCCAGCGGCCAATATAGATATCATGATTACGGGCACGATACTTGGTTAGAGTCTGTTTGCCCTCACCTGGAATAATTTCAAGTTTGATTCCAGCAAGTGCAAAGGTTCCCTGAATCGCTATCGCCATCGAAGTCGTCGGTTCGTTGTTACGTGTATCCATAGTCACCGTGAACCCGTTTTCCAACCCGGCTTCTTTCAACAGTGCTTTCGCTTTAGCAACATTTAATGAGAACGGGGTTTCTTCTAATGCACCGAGGAACCCTTTGGGTAGAAATGCCTGATGAACTGTTGCTTTGCCATCAAGAATGGTTTGTTCCATCCCTTTGTAGTCAATTAGGTATTTCAACGCCTGCCGAACCTGAGGTATTTTCAGATACTTGTTCTTCTGATTAAGCCCCAGGTACCAGACAGCACCTTTGGCCTTCTTGCGGATGACGATGTCTTTGTTACCAGCCAGTCCCTTAATATCATCAGGACCAAGATTTCTCGCAATATCGACATCACCCTTCTCGAGCAGCAGTCGCTGTGTTGAAGATTCAGGAATGTGACGGATAAAAACCCGCTTCAGCTTGGCTTTATCACCCCAGTAATTGTCATTGCGATCAAGAATGAGAGATTCAGAAGCTTTCCACGCTTTAAGCTTGAAAGGTCCAGATCCAGCGTAACCGGTTTTCAACCAGCCATACCCCAAGTCTCCATCCTTCTCATGTGCCATAACTACTTTTTTATCAACAATAGAACCCGCAGTTGATGTCATGCAATAGAGAAAAAATGTCGGCGCGTAAGCCTTATTGACAACAACTTTAACGGTATAATCGTCAACTTTCGAAATAGTTTGAGCTACATTTTCGGGAGTAAATCCAAATTGAGACAGAATAAAAGCCGGTGACTTGTCGAGTTTAATAACCCGTTGCAAAGAAAAAACAACGTCATCAGCAGTCAGCAGATTTCCTGAAGCGAACTTGATCCCTTTTCTGATTTTAAAAATATAGGTCTTGCCGTCAGGTGAAATCGTCCAGCTTTCAGCGATAACACCAAAAATTTTGCTGACATCATCAACATCGTAACCAATCAGTCTGTCATAAGTATTGGCTGCATATTCAGCACCTGAAAACTCAAAAATTTCTGCCGGATCAAGGGTGATAATATCATCAATACTGTTGGCCATGACCAGCGTATTTGCTGGAGTGGATGCGATAACCGGCTGGAGTGAAAAAAGTGATAGAATAATTGCCAGTAAAAAAATTTTCTTCATACCATTCCTCCTTCATGTAAGGTTAATTCAAAGAGAGTTCTTTGAAATTGTAGTTAAAAGTATACTCAATAAGGGTTCTCAATAACATTCAATTTTTAATGAGTCAGTATTTTACTAATAAAATCAGCGGCTCGCTCGGTCTGTGGATTATCAAAAAAGTCAACAGGCTTGCCGGTTTCGATAATTTCACATCTCCTTTTGAGTTTTTGTCTACACAATGTAGACAGGTTGATATCAATAGAACATTACACAAAATGGGAACTGCTGTGCAGTTCCCATTTAATCACATCAGATATCAAATTTGATGCCCTGCGCTAGCGGCAGGGTACGACCATAGTTGATCGTGTTGGTCTGTCGCCGCATGTATGCTTTCCATGCGTCAGAGCCTGATTCACGACCACCACCAGTCTCTTTTTCCCCACCGAAGGCACCACCGATCTCTGCACCGGATGTCCCGATGTTGACATTGGCAATCCCGCAGTCAGAACCGACAGAGGAAAGAAACTCTTCAGCTTCAAGGATATTCTCGGTAAAGATGGCGGAGGACAATCCCTGAACAACATCATTGTGAAGAGCAATGGCATTACTGACTTCACCACTGTATTTGATCAGATAGAGAATCGGGGCAAAGGTCTCTTCCTGAACGATCTCGTAACTGTT
>JAMOPE010000138.1 GCA_027064785.1 Geobacteraceae bacterium | reverse complement strand
CTTGTGGCTGGCGGCTCGCAGCCAGGTTGAGCATATTATCTATACTCTGTTTTCTGCCTGCGCCGGCGGTTTTTATTTCCAATCTAAAGAGATAGAGCAGGAACAGATCCTGCGCCTGTCGATGAGTACCCAGAATATCATTATGGAGGGGCTGCGGCGGCTTGATGAAAGAGCACTATTTATGCGCAAGGTCATCTCTTTTGATTATTATCCGATGGAGACAGGGAAAGAAGCAGGAGATCTCAGTCAGGCCGAAGCGCGATTGATGAATGCGGCTCAAGCCGGACAGCAGACGGCGTCAGAATTGTTTCGCAAAGTCGGGTTGCGTGAGTTTGATGGCATGCGCATTCTTTATGGCTTGATTGAACGGCGCCTGATCCGGATGGAAGATAGCCCGACAACTGAGATCGAAGGGACCCTTGGCCAGATTCTTGCTGCCTATAATAGCCTGTTCAAAGTTATCTTTGCCCGGGTCTCCAAAGTTTGCCCCGAATTCCCTCAGGAGGTTGCTCAGTCATTGCGTGATCTCCCGCAACCATACTCATTTATTTTACGTGATGTTGAGCTGCAGGATGATGGGACACTGGATGGTCATCGGATTGTTGCGAATCTGGACGGCCTTGACGAGGGTGATAAAAAAAAGTTGCTGGCGGATTCACTTTGTGAGGTTGCCTTTACTGAGACAATGGCGTTGCGCCGGGACCTTGATGCCGAGCAGGCACGACCCCTGATTGCCCGGGTCCAGGAAGTGACGACAAAAATTCGCGATATGATTGGACGAAACGAATGATACAGGATGCCAGAGAGCGGTTGATCTTTGCTTTGGATGTCGATGGATTTGCGGCTGCAGAAAAATGGGTCGAGCAACTTCACGAAAAGGTTGGTGTATTTAAAATCGGCAAGCAGCTGTTTACCCGTTGCGGCCCCGACGTTGTTAAAATGGTGCAGCAGCGCGGTGGCGATGTGTTTCTTGATCTTAAATATCACGATATTCCGAATACGGTTGCCAAAGCGGCCGTTGAGGCATGCAAACTTGGGGTGAAAATCTGCAACGTTCACGCCCTTGGTGGTGGTGAGATGATGCGTAAAACGGTTGCCGAGGTGAATGCCTATTGTGCTTCTGCCGGTATCGCCAAGCCCCAGCTTCTGGCGGTCACAATCCTGACCTCTTCGACAGAAGAGACTTTGCGCGAGGTCGGCATCGATCGTCCTGTGACTGAGATGGTTCCCCGTCTGGCAAAGCTGGCAAAGGATGCCGGATTTGATGGTGTTGTTGCCTCACCGAAAGAGATCGGTCTGATTCGGGACGCGTGTGGTGATGAGTTTGCAATTGTTACTCCGGGGGTGCGCCCAACATTTGCCGCTCTTGACGACCAGAAGCGAGTGACGACTCCAGCTGATGCTATTTCTGCCGGGGCGACCGCACTGGTGATTGGTCGGCCAATTTCAGCCGCAACCGATCCTCTTGATGCTGCCACAAAGATTCTCGCCGAGATTGAGGGTGCCTTAGGGTAATGGCTGACTTTCTTTATGGTATTAATCCTGTTGCCGAAGCACTGGCAGGGCAGGGGCGTCAGCCCCTGGAACTTCTGGCCGCAACGGGTGAGCGTAATGAACGCCTTGATAATCTGATTGACCAGACCCGGAAGCTGGGGATATCGGTACGTTTTCTTGATCGGCGCGAACTTGACCGGCTCGCCGGGCACTCACATCATCAGGGGGTGCTGCTAAAGTTGACACCATATCGTTACGTCGATCTTTCTGCGTTGTTACAGCGTTGGCGTGAGAGTGGGCAACCGGCTTTTTTTCTCCTTCTGGACGGGGTGACCGATCCGCATAATTTCGGGGCAATTTTACGCAGTGCCGAAGTTGCCGGGTGTCATGGTGTGATCGTGGCAAAAGATCGGGCTTGCCCTGTGACCTCAGTCGTTGAAAAGTCGGCAGCCGGGGCTTTGTCTCATCTTCACGTGTGTCAGGTGACCAATTTGTCGCGGGCTATTGATGAATTAAAGAAAAACGGGATCTGGTGCTATGGTCTGGCGGGAGATGAAGGGAGTTGTGACCTGTTCTCTTCCGACTTGCGCGGTGACGTTGCTCTGATTGTCGGGAGTGAAGGGAAGGGAATGCGCCCGAACGTCCGTAAGCATTGTGACGGGCTGCTGGCAATTGCGATGATGGGGCAGGTGAATTCGTTGAATGCATCTGTTGCCGCCGGGATCGCCCTTTTTGAAGTTGTCAGGCAGCATCGCGGTGAAATGACAGCATAAGGCATACAGTGAAACTTTGTGGAAAAAGAGATAATTTTTCTCTTGCATTCCGTAATTTCTTGGGGTATAAATCCCGCCTTGTGCTGGCGTAGCTCAATTGGCAGAGCACCTCACTTGTAATGAGGATGTTGGGGGTTCAATTCCTCTCGCCAGCTCCAGTTGTTAATTTGGGTATGCGCCCTTTAAAAATTGAATAGAACAGCAAGGTTCCCCTGGAGGGGTTCCCGAGTGGCCAAAGGGATCAGACTGTAAATCTGACGTCGAAGACTTCGGAGGTTCGAATCCTCCCCCCTCCACCATTTATAACTTGCCGGATAAAGCCCGGCACTGTGCACCAGGAGGCCATATTAGCCATTGGGACTGGGAGCAGGGTCGTGTGGAGTCCTTTGCCACGCATTTTAATACACGGTTTTAGGCTTGGGCGGGAGTAGCTCAGCTGGCTAGAGCATCAGCCTTCCAAGCTGAGGGTCGCGGGTTCGAATCCCGTTTCCCGCTCCATTTAAAAGTCTTGACCGTGATAAAAGACGCAGGCCCACATAGCTCAGTTGGTAGAGCGCATCCTTGGTAAGGATGAGGTCACCAGTTCAAATCTGGTTGTGGGCTCCACTCTTTAATTTGTTAGATGTTTGGGTTTGTCGGGTATTAAATTTTTGACTTACAGTTTCACTATTAACAAAACACAGTAGATGTAAAAGACGAAGGGAGATTCCGTTATGTCCAAGGAAAAGTACGAAAGGACAAAGCCGCACGTCAACATTGGCAC
>JAMOPE010000137.1 GCA_027064785.1 Geobacteraceae bacterium | reverse complement strand
CCTGGCTGCTGTCTTGACCAAAATTGATGTGGAGGGTCAGCTTTGTTGGGCAACCGTTTGTGTCCACTGAAACTCCGGTTGGAGTATCGGGGCACTTGTCGCTGTCATCAAAAACTCCATCACCGTCAGAATCGAGAGGACACCCTTTTGAATCGACTGCTGTACCGGTGGGTGTGCCTGGACATTGATCCATATAATCAAAAACGCCATCGCCATCAGAGTCGAGTGGACACCCCTTGGTGTCGATTATCGCACCAGCTGGAGTTTCAGGACACTGATCAGCATCATCGAAGACGCCGTCTCCATCACTGTCTTTGGGTTGCTCCATAGCAACAGGCACTGGTGGTGGAGATGATTTTCCCAGTTGGAAGGTTAAACCTGCAGAATATTGCAGACTATTGTCGGGTTCCGGGAAGTCAACTAAATGACGAACATCAGCACGGAGAGCGATCAAATCATCGAGGATGTAGTATTTGATACCGACACCGTAATTAAAAAGCAGATGATCTCGGTCTGCCCCAACTGCAGGCGAGGAATAAATTGCTCCCAGCCCAGCAGCAACATAGGGAACCAGCTTCTGATCAGGCATAAAGTGGTAGAGAACATCGAGACGGTAAGTTTCAACCTTAGTGTCGGTTGTTGATGCATCTTCAGCGTCGGTATCAGTGTGGGTATAGACTCCTTCGAGTCCCCAGTTTTCAGTCAGGTTGTAGCCAACCCCGACACCCCAGAAAGTCGATGAGTCGAGAGAAAGATTTCCCTCAAATGTGTGTCTACCAAGCATTGGTGAAATACTAAAAGCACCTGGTAGATTTGCTGCCGCAGCTGGAAGTGCCAGCAGGCACAGTGCCAAGCTTAGAACAAAGATTCTTTTTAACATGGTTGCCTCCCCGGGTCTGATAATCAAATTCGCTTCAAATAATGCTTCATTAGAATACCAGACTTGGGAGAGGATTCAACTTAAATATAACTAAAATAGTTGTCTAGTTGCCGTTTAGTAGCAGAATTCCCGGATGAGGGGCTTGCGTAGAGTTTTCATCAATATCCAGGAAAAACTGCTCCCAAGTATCCAGGCAGAAGTTCATAAAAAAGCGACAGCCCGGTTCGAGTTCCAGGATGGTCGTTGTCAGTGCTTGTGCGAAAGAGTCATCAATTTCCCCGTTAGAGAATGTCAGATCTTTTAGCCGCAAAAGTTCTGTGGGGTCCAGTGGTGTTGGTAGAAAATCCCGATCGAGTAAACGGTTGGCGATGGCGGTCAGGAATATTCCTGAAAGGGCCGGGGGATCGATCTCTTTATCTTGCGGGTCGGGAAGAGAAAAGGGGAGCTTTTTACTGAATAATTCAGATAAAAGGTCAATATGATCGAGTCGTTGTTCGATGAACTCCAGATCTTTACAGCGGCTGATTGGCTGTAAATCGCTGGATAGGCCGTCCTCTGATTCGTGGTAAATTGCTGGTGGTTGCTGAAGTAATGAATCGATAAACAATAATTCGGGATAATCGAGGTAGGCATAGATCGTGCCGGCGGCGATCGCTTTTGCCCGTTGCTGATATTGATAGAGCAGGCTGTAGCCCAGTTGGAAAAGTTGAATAAAATAGGTCTCGGAAAAAATTTGATTTGCCTTCTCAATATCGGTTCCTGCCAGATACTCAAGGGCAAGGTTGAGAGTCGTGTAGGTTGCTTGAAATGCGTCGGCGACAGCGTGGCTATCGGCAAGATCAATTTGATCGGCACACATCTTACGGTTGACAAGAAACAGCAATTCACAAGCTGCTGCATGATCGACTCCTGCTGCGAGAATGTCCGCAAGCAGATCCTGTGGTTCGGCGCAGGCAAGCAATGCGGCGGGGTGCTGCAGACTATCTGCTTCGAGGCTGAAACCTCTTTTCCCGCCCGGTTCAAAGGTCTCAGGATTGACGGCAGTGTAGATGGATCTTGCTTCAAGCGCCGGGATAATCCCCAAATCAAGCAGCCGGTTGCTGCGGGTTTGATAAACTTCTTCTTCGAGAACGGAAAAGTTTTCACTGCGGATCATTTCCATGAGTAGCAGGTAGCTTTCCTGTTCCTGCTCCAGCCAGATCTTCAATAATGCCCCGATAATTTTAGCTGCATCCTCACTGGAGTATTGAACATCATAGAGAGCCTCTAGACGCTTCGCGTTTTCGGCATCGTCATCATCGTAGGCCTCAAGCCCGCGGGTAATAATCAAGTGCTTCTTGAGGAATAGAGCCAAAAGTTCCGGCTCCATTTGACGGATCAATTGGCAAACTTTTTCGTCACCACAGCCGAGGAGGAGTTGCAACCAGGTTAACGAAAGGACTTCACTCAGGTTGTCGCCATCCCAACAGTCTAGATCAAGGAGCAGTGTCATTTGCTCAGGGCTGGCAAGGGCGAGAAGTTCAACCGCATATTCAGCTCCAAGCTCATTGATGGTGAGATAGAGTTCCTGAGGGTGAAGTTGTGGAACTAACTTCTCGACATATTTAGAGTTGATCAGTAAATCATACTTCTCTCTTCCCCGAGCATTATGGATCATGCTCTGCTGCTCATCGCTGGTCAGTGCGTTGTATTCAGCTAATGAAATTTTACGACCTTGTCGTAGTAAAGTCAGGTGGCCGACTTGTCTTTTCGCGGGGAGAGTTATTTTTGTCATGTTTAGAGTGACTCCAGATTTAATGATGGTTGGGTGATCATTTACGCAACCAAATATTATAGATCAGTTAATAAAAATGTGCAATCAGGTTCTAATTTTCTGTGGAAATTGCTAATCTGCCAGCTTCATCTGTCTAGGAGCCTTTGTGACACGTTTTTTTCGCAATTTATCGATCAAAACCAAACTGACACTGGTCATCATGTTGTCCAGTGCTGTTTTGCTGGTAATCATCAGCAGTATTGTGCTGCTTGCTGAGATCTACACGTCGTGGACGACTCAGGCTCAGGAATTGCGAATTTTATCCCAGTCGATTGCAGCCAATAGCCGCCAGGCACTCGTTCTTGATAAATACAAAGATATCGAAACTCAGTTGACGGCGTTGATTCATCAGA
>JAMOPE010000136.1 GCA_027064785.1 Geobacteraceae bacterium | reverse complement strand
CTGCGACAACCTTCAGCAGTTGTAGGTACGACTCAAGCCCGAGAGATCCGGGACAAACGGGATCCTGATAAAAGTGAGCTTTGAAGAACCATTCATCGGGATCGACAATTTTATGCCCACGGATATAACCCAGCCCGTGTTCTCCACCCGCGGGAGCAAAGACTTCGATCTCATCGATCATCCGCATTTTTGTCTCGGGATAAGGGGCATCCGCTGGATAACTGAAGTGTTCAGCCGTTGCCAATTCAGCCGGGGTCGGTTGATAGAGAGTTGCTCCCCGAACCCCAACCTGCTGGGCAAGCGATTCTTTGGAGAAGAAACCGAAAACGGTATCACCGGTATAAACCGGTCCCTGGCGATCGCTGACAGCAAAGTCGTAACTCTGGATAATCATCCCGCCACTGCTGGCGATCCGGGTAATCTTGACTTTGATTGTCAATGTTCCCGACTGCGGCGTTACAGAACGATGCTGGACGGCATTGCCGTCAAGATTACGGAACGAGAGATCGGTTTCGCTGGTCAATGCCGACCCCAGATAGGCTGCCAGCCAGCCGCACGGTTGCAGCCCGATTTCAAGCAGCACACTGAACGGCATGCTGTTCTGTCGATTCGCACCAAAATACCACGCATCGGCAGGCACATCGTACTCAGCCTCGACCGTAGCCCCTTCAACCAGCTTCCACGGTTCCCCGTTGATCGCGACAATCCGGTCGAGAAACTGGAACGGCGGCCCCGGCAGCCGGGCAATTTTGCGCTGCTGATCGAAGACCCGGTAAGGCTCTCCAAACGCCTCGGACGGATTGCCGATAGCAAACGCGGTGATTTTATCGGTATCGTAAAGGATCTGTTTCACCGGAGCAGCAACTGCAGCTTGCCCCTGTGGCTGCTGCCACAACGCCTCAACCATGTCACGATTCAGCCCCGCCAGCCGGATCGACATATCGGGGATTTCGACAATCGGATGGCCGTCGGCAAACATCAGCGCATCAACAATCGCGTAGGGTTCCGGACGATAGCCAAGTTCTTTAATACTGACCTGGTAGGTTACTTTTTTCGTTGTTGCAATAACCTGCCCGCGACACTTCAGACCGCTGGCAACTCCCGGAACCGGTTCACACCACGTCTCCCCTTCTTCACCAATCCAGCCCATCCGCAACAGATAAATCCGCAGCGTATGCATGCAGCATTCGTACATCAGCGTTCCGGGCATCACCTGATCATCGACAAAATGGCAGGTCAAAAACCAGTCATCGGGATGGATATCCATCTCGGCAGTGATCTGCCCCAGACCGTAACGACCGCCGGTTGGATCGAGTTTGATCACCCGGTCGACCAGCTTCAGCATATTCCCGGGCAGAGTGTAGGGAGTAAACGGCAACGACGCGAATTGTGAACCGAAACACCCAGCCAGATCGCCGGTGTAAAGAGCTTCAATCTGCTGATCACTGTACGATTCAACACCCAGCGGAACCAACTCGCGCCAGTCATCAGGGAGGATGCCGGACTGCGGCATCAGATCGAGTTTAGTGTGGACAATCCCCTGCCCGGCGGCAAGATCTTCGGCGGTAAAGAACCCGGCACAGCCATCGCGCATCGACAGCAGCGGTTCACCGTTGACCGTCCCTTCAAAATTGAAACGGAACAAATAGGTCTGATCCTGACGGAAGAACTCTTCGATTCTGATATCGTAATGGATAGTTTCACCCACCACCGGCAAGCCACGATGGAACGTCACAACAGCGTCAAGCAGACGATAGACCGCTTTTCCTTTGGTGATGAAGTCGATACCGAGAAAACCCGACAGAAACAGGTCGGCCTGCCCCGCTTCGACAGCAACACAGGTGGGAATCCGGCCGCCGTCAAGATACCAGCGATCTGCCGTCACATCGTGTTCCGTCACCACCCGACCGTGGGTCATCGAGCGCGGGACACCTTCGACCTCCATGATCCGGTCAACCAGCATCAGCGGACCGTCAGGCAACCGCACCCGGGTTGGGTAGGTATCGACCTCGGCAAATTCGGCGCCCAGCATTTTAGCCACCGAACCCACCGCAAACTCCATGCACATATCACGATCGAAAGCGACCGATCTTTCAGCAACAGCGGCAGGAACCGGTTGACTAACCGGGGCTGCTGGTAATGTCTGTGCTGGAGTCATTACCGGGATCGTTTCGCCCTCGGCGATCATCCGCTGCAGCAATGTCGTCTGCAGAGAGATGCTGTCGGTCAACGCCGCTTCCATATCTTTGGCAAACTGCAGGTAGGCCTCATGAGCGTCAACACTGGCACTGACAGCCCGATTAAATTCGGCAATCACCGGCGCAGACGGTTTGTCAGGAATAACAATATGTTCTTGAGTTGACACTTCAGTTTCTTCAACGATTAGATGAGCTTTTTCAGTTTTACCGCCTGAATTATCAGTACTTATTTCCCGAACTATGATAGCGGGCTGGAACGCCTCACCACCAATCGTTGTGGTGATTTTCGTCCTGCTAACAGAGTCGGATACAACACCATCCAACGCTGGATAAAGGGGTTTCAGATCAACCGCGACCCTTTCAGCAAGACAGCTCCCCAGCAACCGTAACAGCTGTCCCGGTGCATCAATCCCCGGCGCACAGATGGCGCGGGTCAGATGGGGGCGATCGTCGAGAATACTGTTGATCATCCGGCTGCATGATGTCCCGGGACCAACTTCAAGGAAAATACGACCACCGTCGGCATAAAGTTGGTTGATTACCTGCGGATAATTGATCGTATCGAGAGCCTGAGCCAGAATCACATCGGCAGCATTTTCAGAGGTCAGCGGATATTTTTTCCCCAGCGCACAGCTGTAAAAATCGACTCCCTGTGGTGGCGTCACCGCAAACAGGTGGAGGTTACGATAGGCATCGGCCACCGCCTTGACAACCTCGCAGTGAACCGTTGTCACGCCCTGTAGCGGGATAAAGTGACAGCCCATTTCAGCAACCAGTTGTTCAACGACAGATTTCTGCCCCCCGATAACACATTCACGTGCAGTGTTCACGATCAGCAGATAGACCTGCTTT
>JAMOPE010000135.1 GCA_027064785.1 Geobacteraceae bacterium | reverse complement strand
CGGCTGAAGCCCTGAAGGCCTGCCAGGCTAAATAGACCAGGTAGCCGGCACCAACATATTTAAGTGCAGTAAATGCGACTGCCGATGCCTGAAAGATGACGGCAACGCCCAGAGCGACAGCGGTACTGTGACCAATCAGCCCGGTACACAACCCCAGCATAACGGCTATTCCGGCAGCTTTCCCCCGGATAGCCGCCTGAGTCAGAACGAATATATTATCGGGACCGGGAACCAGTGCCAGCAGGATTGCCGCCGAAAAAAAAGTGATGAGAGTTTCAAAACTCAGCATTCGGCCCTACAGCCCCATTGCTTCTTTGACGGCACCAAAACAGTCAATCGCCAACCTGAGATCGTCTTTTGTGTGAGCAGCCGAGATCTGGGTACGAATCCGGGCAGTCCCCATTGGAACAACCGGGTACGAAAACGCAACAACATAGACCCCTTTTACCAACATCCGCTCGGCAAATTCGACGGCGACATTAGCATCGTAAAGCATCACGGGAACAATCGGATGCTCACCATCGACAATATCAAGTCCTTTCTCTTTCAATCCCGAGCGGAAAAACCGGGTATTCTCTTCCAGTTGGTCACGCAATTCCGTTGAGGATTCGAGCAGTTCCAACGCCTTGATCGCACCCGCAACAACCGGTGGCGCCACAGTATTGGAAAACAGATAAGGGCGGGAACGTTGCCGCAGCAACGCAACAATCTCTTTGCGACCACTGGTAAAACCGCCGCTGGCACCGCCAAGAGCCTTACCGAGTGTGCCGGTGATCACATCAACCTCCCCGATGACCTTGCGGTATTCATGTGTCCCTTTCCCGTGGCGTCCCGTAAAACCGGTTGAGTGGGAATCATCCACATGAACCAACGCGTTATATTTATCGGCCAGCTCACAAATTTTATCGAGCTGGGCAATGTGACCGTCCATCGAAAAAACACCATCGGTACTGATCAATTTAAACCGGGCATTATTTTTATCAGCAGCAATCAACTGCTCTTCGAGGCTTGCCATATCGTTATTCTTGTAGCGATAACGCTGCGCTTTACAGAGACGAATACCATCAATAATGCTGGCATGATTCAATTCGTCAGAGATAACGGCATCCTGCTCGCTCAACAGCGTTTCATACAAGCCCCCGTTGGCATCGAAACAGGAGGGGAAAAGAATTGTATCTTCGGTGTCCAGAAAGCAGCTCAGTTTATCCTCAAGCTCTTTATGAATCGACTGAGTTCCGCAGATAAAACGTACTGACGCCAGCCCGTATCCCCACTCATCCATCCCCTTCTGGGCGGCAGCTCTGATTTCGGGATGTTGCGCCAGACCGAGGTAATTATTGGCACACATGTTCAAAACTTCAGTGCCGTTTTTCACCGTAATCCGATCATTCTGCGGAGACGTAATCACCCGCTCATTCTTGAACAATCCCGCATTGGCAATCTGTTTCAGCTCAGCAGAAAGATACTCTTTATATTCTCCATACATTGTAAAATCCTTTGGTAAAATGGGTCAGGCTTACCATTTAAGAATAACTTTACCCGCTTTTCCAGATCGCATCACATCAAATCCCTGCTGGAATTCGGTGTAATCGAAACGATGGGTAATAATTCCCGACAGATCAAGACCATTCTCCACCATCACCGACATCTTGTACCAGGTTTCGTACATTTCACGGCCGTAGATTCCCTTGATTGTCAACATATTGAAGATGATTCGATTCCAATCAACCGGGGCCGGTTTCGCCGGGATACCCAGCATCGAGATTTTACCACCGTGGCACATCACCTCGACCATGTCGGCAAAAGCCTGCGGACTGCCCGACATTTCAAGCCCGACATCAAACCCTTCAGCCATACCCAGGTCAGCGCAAACATCGGTCAATTTTTCTTCCAGAACATTCACCGTCCGGGTCGCCCCCATTTTGTCCGCCAATTCAAGTCGCCACGGGTTCTGATCGGTGATCACAATATGGCGGGCACCCGCGTATTGACACACCGCAGCCGCCATCGCTCCGATCGGTCCAGCACCGGTAATCAGCACATCCTCACCCAGCAGGTCAAATTGTAGAGCAGTGTGAACCGCATTACCAAATGGATCAAAAATTGCCGCAATATCAAGATCAATTCCGGGGCGGTGTTCCCAGACATTTGACATCGGGAGGACCAGATACTCAGCAAAGGCACCGGAGCGATTCACTCCAATTCCGCTGGTGTGGGCACAAAGATGACGTCTCCCTGCCATACAGTTACGACAGCGACCGCAGACAACATGCCCTTCACCTGACACAATTTCTCCGGGATGAAAATCGATGACATTGGAGCCGGTCTCAACAATCTCACCGACAAATTCATGACCGACAACCATCGGCACAGGAATTGTCTGCTGTGCCCAATCATCCCAGTTATAAATATGGACATCGGTTCCGCAGATTGCTGTCCGGTCAATTTTAATCAGAACATCATTGATCCCGACTTCAGGGATCGGAACCTCTTCAAGCCAAAGCCCCTCTTCAGCTTTTGCCTTTACTAACGCTTTCATTGTTGCCATTTTAAAACCTCATTTACTCAGAGAAAAATAAGCCTGCGGCATTGAACGTATCTAATCACCTTCCAGCAAGTCGTTCTGTCTGTTCTAACATATCCCGTTGTTATTGAATATCACCACATATCCAACATTTCTTAAGGCACGGATTATTCTAATATGACTATCATATTTACATATTCATTACGGCGGAAGAGAGGTTGTTTGTGCTGGACCGTATGATGCGGAAATTGTGGAAAAAAATCTGTTTGACATCCTGTCATGCTTCTCCTATTCATAGAAAAGTATATAAACCTTTTCCGGTCTATTTTTCTAGGCTCAGCAGGAACATGACACCCCACTCTCAGCAGATAACCGACTCTGATCCTCTCCGGATACAGCTTTCTCACCAAATTGCAGCAGCATCAACAAACTGCGTTCAGTGCCAGATCTGCGTCAATGAATGCCAGTTTCTTCAGCGTCATGGTGATCCCAAAACACTCGCTGACAACTATAATTCTAATAATATTC
>JAMOPE010000134.1 GCA_027064785.1 Geobacteraceae bacterium | reverse complement strand
GGTTATGTAGGACTCGGTTGGAACTTCTAAGTTTCAGGTAAATTTTTAAAATGTTTCTTTAGCCCGGCTGGCAACAGCCGGGCTTTTTTTATTGGGCTGAGGAAATCTTAAACATAAAGATAGCCACCACCAGAAGTAGGCGCTCTGAAGAGAGGCTCCAAGACACCAAGAAAAACACAATCAAAATTTAACGGAGAGGCGCAGAGAGGCAGAGAAAATCAAAACCCTCTTTTTTGGTTTTAAAACCATAAATTAAGTGCTTCAGCTTTCCTCTGAACTCTCCATCTCTGCGCCTCTCCGTTAAAAAAGGTTTTCATGATACAACTTAGAATTCTTGACTTCCGGCACACCACGCCCTAAGATGTACATATATCAGTACATCTTAAAAGGAGATTCTCATGCCGACACTAACAGCCACAGATGCCCGCCGAGAGTTTTTTGAAATCATAAAAAAAACCAGAAACACACATGATATTTACCGTGTCCAGCACCGGCAGGGAAACGTTGTGATGCTTGCAGAGGAAGACTATGAAAGTATGCTCGAAACACTGCAGCTTTTGTCAGTTCCGGGGTTTCGGGAGGGGTTACAGGAATCAATCAAGCAGCAGGAAAACGGAGAAACAGTTTCATTTGACGATGTTTTTGGATCGGATGAATGAACTCCAACACCCTGATTCTGACAAAAAAAGCTGCTAAAGACGTCTCAAAGCTCACACCACAGCTCAAAGCTAAACTTAAAGACATTCTCCTCAACAAAATCTCAAAAACCCCATACGATGGAAAAAAGCTGGTCGGTGATCTCAATGGATTTTATTCCGTGCGATTAAATTATCAGGATCGAATCATCTACTCTATCGATGAAGAGACTAAAACTGTTTGCATCCATCGTACCCGTACTCACTACGGGGAATGATCATTCCAGCCACTCCCCCTCAGAACTCAAACCAATTTTTAAAAACCACAATCAAAGAATTTAACGGAGAGGCGCAGAGAGGCAGAGAAATCGAAACCATTTTCTTGGCTCAGTTCTCCTGGTGTGTCTTGGATCACCCCCAGAAGCGTCTACCTCTGAGCGGACAAACAAACAAAGATTCAAAATCGCGGTTTTCTCTCCAACCCTCCCCCTCGGCATCTCTCCGTTAGATCTTTTTCCTTAAATACACATCCCGCCGATGCCCAATAGCCAGCACCAGAACAATCAGTTGCTGTTCCTGAATCTCACAAATAATCCGATAATGACCGATACGGTAACGCCATAACCCGGCCATTCCACCATGCAATGGTTCGCCAAAATGTCGAGGGTTTTTACATCCACTCATACGGTCATCGAGCCAATCGATCAAACGCTTCTGAATGGGACGGTCAAGTTTACGCAACTGTTTCTCGGCGATATCACTGACTTCAATTGTCCAGGCCAAGATCACTCCTTAGATCGCTAAGCGATTTGCTCCCGCTCATTTCAGCTTGAGCCAGGCGTGCCAGCTCCAGATCTTCGTTATCTTCCAGATAGCGGACAATCGCCTCACGGACAACAGTACTGCGGTTGCTCCCCTTAGCCTTAGCCAATAAATCAAGTTCAGCCTCAAGTTCTTTATCTAATCGAATTGCTAACATATTAAACCTCCAAGCATGTATAGCAATGTATTACACCAAACAAACGTTGTCAAATGTCAGGTATAGTTGCCAAAAGAATCACACTCAAAAACTTCTTTTGGGTTTCAACTATGAAAAGCGGTATTGATTTTGATTTTCTCTCCCGTTCTCCCCCTCAGTGCCTCTCCGTTAAAAAGGTTTTCCCGGTGCTTCGTATCTTTGCGGCTAACGCTTTTTAACGAAAAAAAGCGGGACAGAATTTCTTCTGCCCCGCTTTAATTTTAACGTGATCTAAAAATCAGATCTTATTTTCCGTCCATTGGATCGCCTTTGTAACCAAGGGCTTTCCAATCCAAGCGGCCGTCATCACCGTGGCAGTCAAGACATTTCAGAGCGTCTTCTTTTGGTGAAACCATGTGGTCCAGTCTCCAGTACATTTCTGTTGGAGCAAAACCATATTTTCCACTGTAAGGCAGGCCACTAACTTCCATGCCGATTTTAGCAGAACGCGCCCAATCGTGGGTTGTCCAGAAGCCATCCTCACCGTGAAGATGATTGGTGATGAAATAGTTGTTCACTGTGTCATAAATCTGCTTACCCGTATGAACCTTGAAAGGGTGGATTTTAGCAGTTTTGTCGTTAATATCACCTAAAGGATAAGCCATCTTGGTAGGAACTTTCGGATCAATCTTGTCGCCAACCATAGCAAGACCTGATTTACCATTAAACCAGGCGTAAGTCGGAGTCACCATTGTTTCCCAAGTTTGTGTTCCCATTGACGCAAGATATTTAACCCGCTTACCGTCAATACCAGCAGGAGCTTTGTCTTTACCGGCAGTCGACCAATCCCAATCAAGTTGGTTTGGAATTTCTTTACCAAAGAATGGGATGTGGCAAGTCTGGCAAGCAACCCGCTTAGTATGAGCATTCAAGCGTGATTGTTCATGAGGGTCAGCATCATGGCACTGCTCACAGCTGATTGCGTTGTAGCCGTCGGCAGAGGTTGCCATGTTGGCACCAGAAATGTAATGATTTTTGGTTTCGTGACAGGTCTGGCACTGGAAATCATTACCATCGGCGTCCATGTGAACGTCAATTGATTTATCAGGATAATCAAGGCTGGAATCGATATCACCGTGTTTAACGGCATCACCACCACCACCAAAAGCGTGACAAGAGTCACAATTTTGTCTTACTGGAAGACCAACATTTTTAGCGACTTCTTCAAGATTAACCTCTTCCATTGGCCAACCGGAGTTGTCGCCATCTTTTTCGTAAGTTCCGGTGGTATCATGGCAGATCAAACAGTCAACCCTACTTTTATCGGTAAAATCAAATGTATTATCGGCCCAACCATAACCAGCGTGACATTCACTACAATGCCGGCGATTACTGGAAGTCGTCGTGCAGAAGTTGTTAATGGCATTCTTTTTCCCAAACAGCTGTTTTTTACCATTGACAACCTGCTCACGTTCCCACGTCCAGTGGGGAGTTTTCATGAGATCCATCGCCTGATCTTCATGACATTCAAGACAAGCCTTGGTCACTTCACTTGCATCTTTGAACGGTCCCTCAATGAACTCGCTGTGGTCCATCGCAAAAACCGGTACCGCCAGCGACAGCACCAGAGCTAAAAACAGTAACTTTTTCATCATCTTACCTTTCGACTATATCAATAAACTAATGAAAGAACGACAGAAAGGAGGGACCCGAAGATCCCCCCTTAACTGCGTTAAACAATATACCTGAACCTAGAACTGCATGGTGATTTTAGCGTATGCATCCCAAGCTTTATCAACAACAGGCATCAAAGAAAAAGCAGTGCCACTTTCGATATCGTCAATCTTCTGTGGCTTGCCAACTGGAGAACCGCTACCGGTGTATTCATAATCATAGTAGAGGCCGCCAATTTTGATGAAGGCATGAGGGTTAAGATCAAAGATATAATAGATCTCTCCAACGTGGCCACGGGTCGACAGCTTGGCACCAATCAGATCATCCTGATCCTGGGTGAATGGAGTCCAATATTTGGAACCGTAGTTATACTCAAGACCAAACTTACCCATTGGTGCGGGAACGCGGATACCAACGTAAACACCGTAACCGTTATTGGAATCGCTATTTTCAGCGCGGTCAGGCATCATGATGATTTCACTTCCGTCGGCACTCAGTTGTGCCGTGTAAACGGCATCGTTCCCCATACCACCGAACATACCGGCATCACCATTAGCATCAAGCTGCGTCCAACCCACAGTAGCAAACCAGACAAAACCATTGTCTTCTTCACGACTGAAACCGAGCTGCGCCAGATTAATGTCACCGATAACGGTTGACGGAGTGTAACGAACATTGAAGTTCATATTGGGAAACTTCTGCATGTCTTTGTTCATGTTCGGGGCAAACAAAGTGGCATATTGAGCCGGGAAGGCAAAAACACCCTTGAAACCATCAACAACATCCTGAGCCCGGAACAGGGTCATTTGAACAAAAGTTTGACCATCGTTAAACAGGTCGATATTGAAACCACCTAAAACAGTATCATCAAGATTTGCGGTGATATTATCGTTGAACAGGGTGCCGTTGCCCCACTCGGCCTCAAAGCCTTGTCCGTAACAAATACGGAAGGCTTGACCTTCGATACCAGTCAGTTTATCCAAGTGATAACCGATCGTTAAGCCATCAAAGTTGAAATCAACCAGATGACCGGAAGGAGTCCCACCGCGCATTTCATTGACGCGGTAGTTCGACGGAACACCGTAGGTTGAAGGACGACGACCAATAGACAGATAGAAATCGCTGCCACCGATATGCTTCCAGTTAAAGAAAGCGCGGTCAACATGTAACCAGTCACCGGATGTTTTTCCACCACTGGTTCCGTCCATGCTAAAAGCATCCCAGGAATCAAACACCTTAGAACCTGCAGAATCACCCCAGTTTTTATACATGAGCAACTGTCCGGCAAAATTCATATTCTTGGAGACATCAGCTTTCATCCCCAAACGGAGACGGGTCGTGTACATCATGTCGTTGTTGATGTCGGTTGTTCTAGGACCAGCAGACATTGGCATAGCACCAACACCAGAAAGCTGACCCGCCATGAATGCAGCAGCTAAACCTGGGTTGGCTGCCATCATTTGAGAAACAGGGGAATTTGGGTCAGCCATAGAACCAAATTCACCGCCCATCACCTTAGCAGCGAAATCATCAAAATCAACATTAACACCAGGATTAAACGTCACATCACTATAATGGAGTGAATCAACTGTATTCCGCAAATTACCGGTAAAGCTGATTCTATCCATCGCAGAATGGCGCTCAGGCTTTGCCAGACGATCATTCAAGTCGTCCAGCTCATCCATGATGTCGGCAATTTGCGCTTGCAACTCTTCCACTGTCGGAGCAGCAAAGGCCTTGGTGGCCGGAATTGCCGGGACTGTCAGCAGGACAGCCAATAGTAGTACGATAAATCTACTCATTCGGTGTTACCTCCCATTAAGCTTTCTTCTTGGTTAAAAACTTGACTGCGCCCATCCAAAAAATTCGGATGGGCGGGAATGAAACAGACGATACTTATTTAACCACACGTGGCAGGGGATGGAGAATCTGCAGCGCTGTTAAACAGGAACTGGTTGATATCTTTCAGATCTTTTTTCTTGGTTTTCGTCATGACATCACCTGGATGCTTTTTAGCTTTTTTCTTGAAGTAGCGATCCCACTGAGACATGGTCTTGGACATCGGGGTCAGTTCGCCACCTTCGCCACCGGCATCGTGACAGACTTTACAGTTCTTTTTGAACAGGTGCTTACCTTTACGTGCGTTTCCACCTTCGATTGCGAGAACGCTGGTGGTCGTAAATGCTGCGAGGATCAAACTGATCATCAAAAGGGCTTTCCAGTTCATTTCTCTCTCCTTGGCTCATGTTGATGGCACACACTTTGTGCCCTGTTATAAAAAGGTGTAATCAAAATATGCACTGTCTACTACCACCGATAACAGTTATTTTCAAGCCATTTTCCGCACAATATCTGGAAAAAATAGCCACATATGGAGCTTATACCCTCATAAGTTCTGCTTATACAAAAACAGCCCTTTATTTTCGAATGGTTACGATTTTTATAACCTTTTTTGTCATCAAAAGGTATTTCCCACCATTTCGTTGATATTTTTGTTGAGATCCCCACATCCAAAAGACCTATCGCTCCGCACCAATAAGTATGGCTTATAGCTCAAGCACATTCACTAATCTATGACCGCAACAAACATAAACGTATTGAAACACGCTGCCACACTTGAACAATTGGGAGAAACTATTATAGTCTCTTTGAATCTAATTCAATGGAGAGAGAAAGAAATGATCAAGCTCGATTACAGTCAGCACCAATGCCCCTACCCCGTCATCGAAACACGTAAACAGATGCTGGCTCATCCGGATCAGACGCTCGAAGTCCGGGTCGGAGACAGTGCCGCCAGAGACAATGTGTCCAGACTGGCAAAGAAAATGAATTACAATGCTGCTGTCCAGAGCGTCGATGATGGATTCATGGTCACACTCACCCCGCTGGAACAGCAAAACGAGGCATCTCAACAACAGGAGGTTCCGATCAAGCAAGCTGTTTCATCTGGGAAAACTGTTATTTACTGCGGTAGCGACCGGATGGGCGACGGCGATGACGGCTTCGGCAAGGTCTTGATGAGAAACTTCCTGACCACCCTGCTGGAGATCGATCCGTTGCCCGACACAATTTTATTTGTCAACAGTGGGATCAACCTGACGACGAGTCGCTCAGAAATCCTTGAACCACTGAAAACCCTCGAATCGCGAGGGGTTGACATTGCCAGTTGCGGGCTGTGTCTCGACTTCTACGAGAAAAAAGACGACTTATGCGTGGGACGAACAACCAACATGTTTGAGATGGCCGAGCTGCAATGTCAGGCACAACGCGTTGTAACCCCCTGAAGCCAAACTCTATCAATTTGGATATTGAATGCTGATAGATCGCCGTAGCGGTATTCTGCTACACCCGACATCCCTGCCCGGCTCTCAACCGATTGGTTCTCTGGGGCAGGAAGCCTACGATTTCGTCGACTTTCTGGTTGCGTCAGAGCAATCGGTCTGGCAAATTCTGCCGCTGGGGCCAACTGGTTACGGCGATTGCCCTTATAGTAGTTTTTCCGCTTTTGCGGGGAACCCGCTGTTGATTAACCTGCAACACCTTGTCGAGTTGGGTGACCTGCGACAAAATGACCTTATCAGCGAAGAGACTGGTTATTCCACTGCCGACTATGACCGGGCGGTTAAAACGATTATCCCGGCGTTAAACCTTGCCGCCGACAACTTTAAGGCCCGGGGTAACCAGGATCTTAACGCCAAGTTTGCAGAATTCTGCACCCGGCATGCTGACTGGCTTGATGATTTTTCATTATTTCAGGCCCTGCGGGAAGCGCATCATTTTACAGGTTGGCAACACTGGCCGGAAGCAATCCGCCAACGCGATCCGGCGGCATTGTCAGACTGGTGCGCTAAACTGGAAGACGCAATTTACCGCCATAAATATCAGCAGTTCATCTTTTTCAAGCAGTGGGCAGCTCTAAAGCGATATGCCAACAGTCGTGGGGTGAAAATCTTTGGAGATCTACCGATCTTTGTCGCCGAAGATTCTGCCGATGTGTGGGCGAATCAGAATTTATTTCAACTTGATGAAAACGGTCAACCGTTGCTGGTTGCCGGAGTCCCGCCCGACTATTTCAGCCCAACCGGGCAGCGGTGGGGAAATCCCCTTTACAACTGGCAGGCAATGGAGAATGATGATTTTGTCTGGTGGAAGCACCGTTTCCGCTGGAATTTTGAGTTATTTGACCTGCTGCGCGTTGACCATTTTCGCGGATTTTCCGCCTGCTGGGCAATTCCGGCAGAGGAGCAGACAGCGGAAAATGGGACATGGATCAACACCCCGGGTGAGCAACTTTTCGATAGCTTATTAGATGAGTTCGGAACGCTGCCGATTATCGCAGAAGATCTTGGAATCATTACCCCCGATGTCGTTCAGTTACGCGATAAATATCAATTTCCCGGAATGAAGATCCTGCAGTTCGCTTTTGATTCTGGAGATGACAACCCCTATCTGCCGCAAAATCATGTTGCCAATTCGGTTGTTTACACCGGGACACATGACAACAATACAACTCTCGGCTGGTGGCAGTCCCTCGATGAAGCAGGCCAGCACAAGGTCAGACTCTATCTGCAGCAGGCCTGCGGAGCAATGCCATGGTGTCTGATCGAAACAGCACTCTCAAGTGTTGCACTGTTAACAATGATCCCCCTGCAGGATATTCTGGCTCTCCCTGAATCGTGTCGGATGAATATCCCCGGGACTGCTTCCGGTAACTGGCAGTGGCGATTTCAAAGTGGGGAATTGACAGAAAAACTCACAGCACAACTCAAGGAGACATCACACCTGTACAGCCGCAACCTGTGCATACCCACAGAAATCACACAATAGGGGTCAATCCGCTTGTTCGCCCTTTTACGGCTGTGCTATCCTCGTCGGAAATAATACCTTTACAGATAACATTACATAGTCACTAACACATCTTCGGAGGACGAAAACGTGAAAAAGCTAACAATTCTTTTATCCATGGTTCTGTTGATTACCCCCCTTATGGCATGCAGCCAGAATGGGCCCGCAAAACCGGCAACAAAAGCTGAAACGAAAGCAGAGAAACCTGTCGACATTCCAGCACCGACCCCGGCTGTAGAAACTGCCCCTGCCGGGATATCTGGAAAAGTTGTTGAAACGATGAATGCAGCCGGCTACACCTATGTTTATGTCGATAACGGGACTGAAAAGATCTGGGCTGCTGCTCCTGAGTTTTCGGTCAAGGTTGGTGATGACGTCATGGTCCCTGAAGGGATGGCGATGCATAACTACCACAGCCAATCATTAGATCGTGACTTTGATGTCGTCTATTTTGTTGAGTCGGTTCTTAATGCCAGCAATCCGACAATGGGTCACTCTTCGGCAATGGGCGGCGCAATGGGAAGCTCAGCGGGTGGAGACATGAAGATTCCAGCAGGCCATCCAGCAATCGGTGGTTCCAAAGCCCCTGAAGATGTCGATTTAACCTCGGTTAAAAAAGCTGATGGGGGTAAAACAATTGCCGAAATCTATGCCGAAAAAGCCGATCTTTCGGGGAAATCGGTCACCCTGCGCGGCAAGGTAGTTAAATTCAGTCCGCAAATCATGGGGACCAACTGGCTCCACCTCCAAGATGGAAGTGGCGATCTAAAAACAGGAAACCACGACCTGACCGTAACCAGCAATGTTCAAGTCAAAGTTGGCGACACCGTTCTTGTCACCGGCGTTCTGACTCTCGACAAAGATTTCGGCTACGGCTACAAATATGACCTCATCATGGAAAATGCAGATGTCACTGTTGAATAAATAGACAACTCCACATCAGTAACAAGGAAGGGCCTCCGAAGAAATTTGCGGGGCCCTTTTTTTTATTTTCAACCCCAAATATTAATCGTTGACAATGATAGGTGGTTAATATAATAATCTGCATACAAAAATATTCATGTGTCCAGAGAGGGGGAGGTACCATATCTCACATATACATATGAATTCATCGAGGTTATCGTTTTTCAACTCACACCACTTAGCAGCCAAGTAAATAAGAACGAGAGGGAGCACCACATGAGTCTTGCCAATGTCAAAATCGGCACCAAAATATACCTGGTCATTGCGCTGGTTATTATCGTTTTCACTCTGGGGATCGGCTGGATCTATAACGGCTACAAGACCCAGATTTATGATTCCGCTCAGCAGAAGCTGCAGGCAGCGACAGGAACTGCTGCAGGGATCATAGATCATTACAGCAAGCTGGCGGAGAACGGGACTCTCACAATTGAAGAGGCTCAGAATCTGGCAAAATCGACCATCAAAGATCTTCGTTTAGATGGCGGTAAACTCTATTTCTGGATTAACGATACTCAGCCGAAAATGATCATGCACCCGATCAAACCGGCACTCGACGGCAAAGACCTCTCAGGATCAGCAGACCCGAACGGAAAGTATCTGTTCCTTGAGATGGTTAAAGTCACGGCCGCAACCGGTGAAGGCTTCGTCGATTATATGTGGGCAAAGCCCGGCTTTGACAAACCACAGCCGAAACTCTCGTTCGTCAAAAAGAATAAAACATGGAACTGGATCGTTGGCTCCGGCGTCTATGTCGATGATCTTGAGGTCGCTATCAACAAGGTCTTCTACACCATCATTACAATTGTTGTTGCTACAATCCTCCTCTCCGTCCTGCTGGCATTCTTCCTTGCCCGTTCAATTGCACGACCCATGAAGAAAACAGTTGAAATGATTGAAGAGATCGGGAAAGGGCACTTGTCCGGTCGGCTCAATCTTAATCAACGTGACGAATTCGGTCAAATGGCTGAGGCAATGGATAAATTTGCTGATGACATACAGCATGAAATTATCGGCACATTGCAAAAACTGGCAGGGGGTGATCTGAATCTCAATCTGGTTCCACGCGACAATCAGGATGAGATCCGCGGCACATTCATCAAGCTGGAAAATGATTTGAATGATGTTATGGCATCCATTCAGAATGCCGGCCAGCAAATTTCAGCCAACAGTAACAGCGTCAGTGACTTCTCGCAGTCTCTATCACAAAGTGCCACAGAATCGGCAGCATCCCTTGAAGAGATTTCCGCATCCCTGGGCGAGTTGTCCAGTCAGACAAAGCACAATGCTGACAATGCCAACCAGGTGAATATCCTCTCCAGCGATGCCAGACAGGCAACGGAAGAAGGTAAGGAGCATATGGAGCAGATGGTCGCGGCAATGGGTGAGATCAGCGAAGCAAGTCAGAATATCAATAAAATTATCAAAGTTATTGATGAGATCGCATTCCAAACAAATCTGCTGGCACTCAATGCTGCCGTTGAAGCTGCCCGTGCCGGGCAGCACGGTAAAGGATTCGCAGTTGTTGCAGAAGAGGTTCGGAATCTGGCGGCACGCAGTGCCAAGGCTGCCAGTGAGACTGCTAAGTTGATCGAAGGATCCGTTCAGAAAACCAACAACGGTTCACAGATTGCCAACCAGACGGCAGAATCACTCGAATCGATTTTTGGTGGAATCTCGAAGGTATCAGACCTAGCAGAAGAGATTGCCGCCGCCTCAAATGAGCAGGCAACAGGCATCGGGCAGATTAACGAAGGGCTCGGACAAATCGACCAGGCGATTCAACAGAACACTGCAACGGCCGAAGAGAGCGCGGCCGCAGCTGAAGAGTTGTCGAGTCAATCAGCGGAACTCCTCAATATGTTGAAGCGCTTCCACCTGAAAGGGCACAGCCAACAGCAGGTCAGTTACCAGCCACCGGCAGCACCGGCTCGACCCGCAGCACCAAGACCCGCTGCTCCGGCAACTGATAGTTGGGGAGATATGACCGCAGCACCGCAACAGGCGATTGCCCTGGATGACGACGAATTCGGCAAGTTCTAGAAAAACCTGCCGATAACAATAATGAAGCCCGGTGACAGTTCATGTCGCCGGGCTTTTTTATTGAAGATCGCGACGACCGAGGCTCTCTAAAAACCATTTCAACGGAGAGGAACAGAGGAGGAGAGTTCGGAGAGTTAAAACAAGTTCTATTTTAGGATTATAACCCTTTCAACAGCTCTGATTTTCTCTCAGTCTCTGCGCCTCTCCGTTAAAGTTTCTGTAGTGTTTTTAACGTGCTATAAATCGTTTCAGCCAATGACTCAGACACCCCCGGCACCTGTTGCAGCTCCTCCAGTGTTGCTTCGCGGATTTTTTTCAGGCTACCAAAGTGTTTCAGCAATGCCTTTTTCCTAGCCGGACCGACACCGGGAATATCTTCAAGGGTGGAACGCAAACTGGCTTTACTGCGTAATTTGCGGTGATAGGTGATGGCAAAACGGTGGGCTTCATCACGCAGCCGCACGAGGAGAAATAAGCACGCCGAGCCAGAACGAAAACTTACCGGGTTCTTCCGCCCGGGAAGAAAAAAACGTTCTTCACTTCGTTCAACGACTTTGCCCCGAACATTCGCCAAGACCCGGCTCTTGGCAATCCCAACTGCCCCAATTTTTCCACTCAATGAAAAATCATCCAGAACCGCAGTGAGAACTCCCAGCTGCCCCTTGCCGCCATCGATAAGGATCATATCGGGAAGACCCCCTTCGTCTATCCCCCGCTGCAATCGACGGGTCAGGACCTCATGCAACGAAGCATAGTCGTCAGCTCCTTCAACTGTTTTTATCTTGAAACGACGATATTCAGCGGGTGCAGCTTCGCCATCAATCACCACGACCATACTGCCAACCGACTGATTCCCCTGAACATTGGAGATATCGTAACACTCAATCCGCTGCGGAAGTCGCGGCAAATGGAGCTTGCGTTGCAGCTCTTCGAGTAATTTTCCCCGTGCCTGCTGCCTCTGCCCTCGCTGTCGATAAGACTCCGCAGCATTACGCTGTGCCATCAGACACAAACGTTTCTTTTCTCCCCGTTGTGGTGCCAGCAACTGGACCTTACGACCATGTTTCTCGCTCAACCATTCACCGAGCAGCTCGGCATCATCGAGCGGAAATGGCAACAGTAACTGATCGGGAAGAATCACCTGGCGTGAATAATATTCCTGCAAAAAACCGCTGAGAAGTTCAGTGAGATCCAGTGTCCATTCGAGGGGATAACTACGTCTTCCAATCAGACGGCCCTGGCGGATAAACAGTAGGGTTACCTCAACCTCACCGCCGTCCTGATGCAAACCGATCACGTCCTGATTCCCGCCGCCGTAGTCGGTGACCTTTTGCTTTTCGACACTGCGCTTGATCGCCCCAATCTGATCTCTGAAGCGGGCAGCATCTTCAAAACGCAACTCAAGCGATGCCTGTTCCATCCGCTGGCGCAGATTTTCAATCACTTCGGATTCCCGTCCTTCCAGTAGCTGAATCACCCCCGCGACCAGCTCACGGTAATCGCTCTGGGTAATTTTACCGTGACACGGCGCACTACATTGACCAATCTGGTGGAACAGGCACGGACGACCACGCTTACTGCACCGTTCAATCGAGGAGTGGCGCAACGGAAAAATCCGGTAAATTTCTTTCAGGGTTTCACGAATCGATGACGCTGATGAGTACGGGCCAAAATAATGGGCGCCGTCATTTTTGACCTGTCGGACAACCTGCATCATCGGGAAGGGGTCGTTCAAATCAATCCGTACCGAGACATAGGTTTTATCATCCCGCAGTTCAATGTTATAACGTGGCCGGTACTTTTTGATCAGCGTGTTTTCCAGCAGCAACGCCTCTTTTTCGGTATCGGTAAGGATCACGTCGACCCGTTCGACTTTTTCCATCAATAATGGGATATGCAGTCGTCCGTCACCCCCGGCTGAAAAATAACTGCGCAGGCGATTACGCAACTGCTTGGCCTTGCCGACATAGAGAACCTCGTCGTCCTTGCCAAACATTTGGTAAACACCGGGGGTCTGTGGGTATTTTGTGAGATCGATAGAAATCATGGTGTCAGGATAGTCAAGAATCGTCCGAAGATAAAGGGATGTTTGTGCTGATCCGTTTTTGTCTGGTACTCATTGAAGTTATTGGTATAATGGCAGTTTACAAGATAGAATGATTTTATGCAGGGCAAAGGACTTATTGTGAATCCATTCTGGAGTAATATCTTCCGCAGTCGCGGCTACGAAAAAACGCTGGCGTACTTTCTCAGCACAATGCCGATGTTTAATAAACTTGATAAGCGGGAATTGGGTTTTCTGGAAAATATCGTCCATCTGCGTAACTATCACAGTGATGAAGTTGTTTTCAATCAGGGCGATATCGGCTCAGGGATGTATTTTATCCGTTCGGGACAGGTGCAGATCTTCAATCAGGATGAACATGGAACCGAAGTCGTACAGGCCGTCCTTGAAGCCGGAGACTTTTTTGGTGAAGTGGCCCTCACTGCATCACGCCCCCGTTGTGCATCAGCCCGCACAACAGAGCCGACCGTTCTTATCGGACTATTCCGCTCTGATGTCCTTGAAGCTGTCCGCCGCCATCCTGTTCCCACCGCAAAAATCATGCTCGGGTTAAACCGGATTATCGCCGACCGGTTGTTGCAATGCAGTCTACAACTGGAGACATTAAAGCGGCAGCAAACACTGGCAAAAAAGCAGCAAAGTCATGAATAGTCAAGGCGGGATGACCCGGGCGCAGGTTGCCGTTTTCTATCTGGTGATGACCACCTCGATCGCATCAGGGATTGCCATCTACTCCTCAGCATCAACGGCAACCGCTCTGCTGAAAACAGCAACCGCCGGATTGTTCCTCCCGGTTTTGATCTCTCTGATCGTTTCATTTCTCCTCGACCCCCTCGTTCAATACGTTGAAGGGAAAAGGATCAATCGGACCATCAGTATCTTTGTTGTCTACATTTTCCTGTTTCTGGCGACATCATTACTGCTGCTGATTATCGGTCCGCCAAACTGGGAAGGGATGATTCAGGCTCTCAAGGCCGACTTCCCCCGCTACATCAGCCATTCCATCAAATATTTAAATGGTTTATTGATGATCGCTCAGGAGCATTTTCCGTTTATCGTCAACTACGATATTGCCGAACTGATCAGTTCGACATCCCAGTCATTTTTTGGCTTGATTCTGAAAGAAACTCCCCAGTCAGCGATGCGGGTTGCCAGTCTGTTGCTGCTGGTTCCTCTCTTTTCGTTCTTTTTCCTTCGTGACAGCCGCCGCATTATGCGCAGCTTGATCTCGTTGACCCCCAACCGTTATTTCGAGATGGTTCTCGATATCTATGCCCACGTCAGCTGGCAATTAGCCCATTTTATCCGTGGGAGAATCCTTGAAGC
This sequence comes from Geobacteraceae bacterium, assembly GCA_027064785.1. Classification (GTDB taxonomy): domain Bacteria; phylum Desulfobacterota; class Desulfuromonadia; order Desulfuromonadales; family Geopsychrobacteraceae; genus Desulfuromusa. Next base: position 1,352 of record JAMOPE010000134.1, on the reverse strand, counting down.
ACTGATTATCGGGGTGGTCGTCTGGATGGGACTGTCACTGACAGATATCCACTACGCCCCGATTCTGGGGATTATTGCCGGAGCGACCAATCTTGTTCCCTATATCGGGCCACTCATCGGGATGATTCCCGGATTAATTATTGCGGTCGTTGACTTGGGGACGGGGGGACAGTTCTGGTGGGTTCTGTGTGTGTATTTCATCATCGGGCAAGTGATTCTTGATAACTTTATCCTCATCCCGATTTTGATTTCCAGGGTTTCCAACCTCCATCCTTTATGGGTCATCCTTGCTATCATTATGGGAGGAAAGCTCTACGGAGTTATCGGAATGATGATCGGAGTCCCGATCGCCAGTATCCTCAATATCATCATTATTGAAATCCGTCAGTACCGCCGGACATTCAATCCCTACAACCGGTATTTCAGTAGTCGGGGGAAATTACTCTGACGTTGTTCAAATCCGCTTTTGTATAAAAATTCGCAGACCAAAGCTGACCAGAACAGCCCCGGCCACCCCTTCCGTTAATCGAGCGAGGAAACTCCCCTTGAAGCAGCGGCACACGCGGATTGCCGCAAAGGCAAGTCCTCCCTGGTAAATCATTGCAATTACAAAATGGGTCGCAGCCATAAACAAAGACTGAATAATCGCCGATCGGGACGGATCAATAAATTGAGGCAGAAAGGCCATGTAGAAAAGTAATGTTTTAGGATTAAAAACGTTACAGATAAATCCTTCCCGTAACGATCGGGAAAGCTGGAAACGACGGACAAGCCCCTGCTTATTCAAACAACCACTCTCTCTGCCCCGAAAAGCCCGCCACAGGCTGCAACTCCCCAGCCACAGAAGATAGCCACCACCGACCAGCTTAAGAATGTTAAACGCCAGCAGCGATTGCAACAGCAGTGCAGAGACCCCGAACGCCGAGATCAGCGCGTGAACAAATAGGCCGCAACAGATTCCGGTACTGGTTGCAATCCCGTCCTGCCACCCTCCCCGACTGGCATTTTTCACCACCAGCAGAGAATCAACTCCGGGAAACAGGGTCAGCAGAGTGATTGCAACCAGAAAAGTCCAGAACTGGTCAATCACAGACTAACTTCCTCCGAGCTCGCGGGAACGGCCGGCGGAGGCAGTGACGGCTTCCATCAGGGTTGTCCGCAAACCATTTTTTTCCAGTGTGCTGATGCCGGCAATAGCTGTACCGCCCGGAGAGCAAACCTGGTCACGGAGGATCGCCGGGTGTTCTCCTGTCTCACGAACCATCAAAGCGGCGCCGACAACAGTCTGAACAGCCAGTGCATGGGCAATATCACGCCGCAATCCTTCACGGACACCCCCATCGGCAAGTGCC
>JAMOPE010000133.1 GCA_027064785.1 Geobacteraceae bacterium | reverse complement strand
CTCCTGTTATACCTGCCATTGAATGTGTGTCGGGGCATTTTTATTGAACTTTTTATCAGCGGACTAACTGTTGGTTCTGCCGCTTCTTTTTGTTGAGAAGAGACAGTGTTATTCGTGTTGAATTGGGATGAGTGCCCCTGTTTGAGGAACATTAATATCGCTGCTGTCGAAAAAATTTACACGTGGAGCGTTGTGAAAAAACTCGATAAAAAGCATGTCTTTGTATTGATCCCCGCGGCTGCTATTTTTGCAATACTGCTGTTCGTCGGCGGCCCCGATGCCTCCACTCTCAGGAGCTTTCGTTATCTCTGGGGGATGGGGCATCTTTTCAGTTTTGCTCTCTGGACTTATTTCTATACAAACTGGCGCACGCAGACCACATTTAAGCGGCAGTTGCTGGAAGTTTTGTTGCTGGTTTTCATTGTTGGTGGTTTGGTGGAATTGATCCAGGGGCAGATCGGGCGTGAAGCAAGCTGGATTGATTTGGGCAATGATCTGATTGGTGGCTTAGCCGGGGTGGTCTTTTTCTCTTCTGTCAAAAATACCCTTCCGTTCTGGAATTTGAAATGTCTGCAACTTGGCGTCCTGCTTCTGATTTTCTGGAGTTTCTCTCCCGTTGCGAAAGTGGTGATTGACGATGTCATTGCCCGTGAGCAGTTTCCCTTATTGTCGGGGTTTGAAACCCCGCTGGAAGTAAGCCGCTGGAGCGGGAGTGCCCGTCGAAAGGTTGTCAATGATATCCATTTTTCAGGGACGTCAGCACTGCAGATCCAATTGTCGACTCATCTTTATTCCGGTCTTGGATTGAAAGACTTTCCCCGTGACTGGAGTGCTTACCGGTTTGTCAGCCTGCAGGTTTTTAATCCTGATTCCGAACCCTTGAAACTCCATTTTCGTATTCATGACCGTTATCATTATGAACATGATAATGCGTATAGCGATCGTTTTAACACCAGTTTTATTCTCAGTCCGGGTTGGAACCATCTCCAGGTTCCACTGGATAAAGTTGCCCATGCTCCTAAAACCCGTCGACTTGATTTGACACACGTTGCCGGAATGGGTGTTTTTATCGGAAAATTACCGCAAAAACGCATTATCTACCTCGATGACGTAAGATTAATTCCCTAAATTGAAGCAATTGCTTCTGCAATGTTGACAAGGATTTGTGATGGTCATAAAATCCGACCGCTCCAGTCAAGTTTGCTGGTTTTCTCCGTACTTATGTTTGTATATAGATAGAAAGGTCAACAATGAAAGTTCTTATTACTGACGAAATTTCTGAAAGTGGGCTGCAACCACTGACCGAAGATCCACGCATCCAGATCGATAAGAAACTCGGTCTTTCCATTCCCGAACTGCACAAAACAATTGGTGACTATGAAGCGATTATCACCCGTAGCGGCACTTTGGTTGATAAGGCTCTGCTTGACCATGCCCACAAGTTGAAAATCGTCGCCCGAGCCGGGGTTGGAATCGACAATGTTGATGTTGATGCTGCTAGCAGTAAAGGGATCATCGTTGTCAACGCCCCCTATGGCAATGTCAACTCGGCAGCCGAGCACACCATGGCGATTATGTTGTCGCTGTGTCGCAATGTTCCGGTTGCCAATGCCAGTCTGAAGAGTGGTGACTGGCAGCGTGCTCCGTTTACCGGTCGCGAGCTCAAAGGGAAGACGGTCGGAATTATCGGTCTGGGAAAAGTTGGTGGCCGGGTTGCCCTGCGCTGCCGGGCTTTTGAAGCCAAAGTGATCACTTATGATCCTTATATTTCAGAAAAGCGTGCCGACGATTTTGGTGTCAAGCTGGTGCCGCTGGAAGATATTATCCGTTTTTCTGACATCATCACTATCCATACTCCTAAGAACGAAGAAACTAATAATATGATTTCTGCCGAACTCTTTGAGGGGATGCAGGATGGCGTGATTATTATTAACTGTGCCCGTGGCGGTCTCATCAATGAGGAAGCGATGCTTGGGGCACTGGAGAGTGGTAAATGTTGTGGTGCGGCATTTGATGTCTGGAGTCAGGAACCACCGAACACCGAGACGTTGAAAAAGTTGATTGCCCATCCGAACATGCTGGTGACACCGCATTTGGGTGCTAACACATTCGAGGCGCAGAAAAATGTCGCTGTCGATGTCAGTAGGGAGATTGTGAACTACGTTGATGGTCGCCCTCTCTCCAATGCGGTCAATATTCCTCGGTTTGATCCTGATCAAATGGAACAGATGAAGCCGTTTATGGCGTTGATCTCGATTCTCGGTAATTTTATTTCCCAGTTGGCTCCACCCAACCCGAATAAAATTACATTTACCTATAACGGTAAGCTGGCCCGTTTTGACTGTGCTCCTCTGAGTGTGTGCGGGTTGGCGGCGTTGCTTAACCACTGCTCCGATCAGGAAGTCAATATGGTTAATGCCAACTTGATTGCCCGGCAGATGGGGATTGAGGTTGAGTCGGTTCGGTCAACAGCGACCGATTCTTTCTCAAGCTTGATTACTCTGACGCTTGAAAGTGCCGAAGGTAGTCGGACAATTGCCGGAACTCTGTTCGAGGGGACTCCGAAGATTGTTAAAATGAGAAATTTCGCTATCGATTTCCGCCCCGAAGATTACATGCTGGTTATCAATTATCAGGATCGTCCGGGATTGATCGGTAAGATCGGAACGATCCTTGGTGAGGCCAACGTGAATATCGGTAACATGAGTCTTGGACGACAGGAAAAAGCGGGGGAGGCGATGGTTGTTTTCTCAGTCGATTCGCCGGTTGATGATGAAACCTTGCAAAAGGTCAGCGATGCCGTTGACGCTAAGTTTATCAAAGCTGTTCATATCGGCTGAAAAGAAAATATAAATCTGTCGTCAAAAACTTTAACGGAGAGATACCGAGAAGGAGAGAAACGCAGAGAAAACCATAAATCTTTTTTGGGTTTTAAAACCTTAAAATTTTTTCCCTTTGATTTTCTCTCCAGCTCTTCTGCTCCGCGTCTCTCCGTTGAGAAATCTCCGGGTTACCCGGTAAACAGAGGCAATTCACACGTCGGAATAATCCCCCGCTCTTCTGCCCG
>JAMOPE010000132.1 GCA_027064785.1 Geobacteraceae bacterium | reverse complement strand
CAGACTACCCCGGCAATGAAAATTTTCAGGCACCACGAATAATAACACCACCACCCCGCCTTGACCATGCCGACATGGCAATTTTATCGCCGCGGTGTTAGAAAACTAGACTTGCGCCACATCGATTGACAAAACACCCACTTAGGAAACCAAAGGGGACATTCTCGCCCGAATTTACAACCTGAACCAGTAAACCCACAAACATAAAAACCGGTTCGTTCTTTGACAATCAGATGATTTCATTCTGTTTTTCTAGTATTATAGAAGCGCTTTGAAATTCACCCAAGGAGTTTTTGTTGTGACATTTCCTCGCTTCCAGCTCGAGCAGTCCAAACAGGAATTCTATACTTCCCAGTCCGACATGATGCCGATGGGGGGCTTCACTGATTCAGGGATTAACAAAGCGATAGATTCTTCCATTTTTCTCCAACCGTTGCAAAGTATCCGCAGCGGAACTCTGGGATTGGTCGTAATTACTGACAAGGCCTTGATAGATGTGTGCATATTCATTGACAATATTGGTGGCAAAAATACCCGGGTCATCACTTCCAATACAAATAGACGGTCTTTTTTCGTTGGTAAAACGAGCGTCGCGATTAACGCCCAGCCAACGCCAAATATGATGTTCACTATGATTCTGGTAATAACTGATCCGCACATTGCTGGTAGGCATGGCCTCAATGACAACCCCCTTATTATGTAGCTCATCTAAGACAGAACGCTGCAACTTCAGCAATATTTCCTCCGAAAATAAATCTTCGATTTTTACAAGTTCCGCCCCTCGCTTGTAGCAGCCAATCGAGTGATATTTCCTGAAAATCTCAAAGGCCGCCTCATTTTCTTTTTTAGCTTTCTCCAACCTGGTCCATTCAGATTGATCTTCAAACCTCAGTTTGTCACTCTGCTTAGCTATCACATCGTCAAACGCAATCAGAGGATCAAGACCTCTCAACTGCCAAGCCATCTTATAAATAGCAAGAGGATAAGTCGTCTGATAAATCTCCCAGGCCAAGGTATGGATTTTTTCTTCAAGCTTACCTACGACAGGATGAGATTCATTGATTAACTGAGTATGAGCAAACAACAGGTCATCAAACCACTGCTGTTTGCCCATTACATAGCAACCGCCACTGCGTTTCAGCCACAGTTTCGGATCAATACCCACAGCAGTGGCATGTCCGACACGATCTCCACGACGGAGATCAAGAAACTTTATAGCTTCATAAAGATAACGTATCCCAGAAACCAGATGGATATAATCCTCCCCAGCATGAAAAGTAAAGTGCCGGAATCCTCGCCGACGGAGGAGACGGTATAGAGGAGCAAACACCTCTGGACTTGTGTCCATCTCGTTGCTGGCAGCGTCTATCCCCGTTACATATTTGCGAATATTGTGATCGCTATCGCGAGCGACAAGCAAAGCATTAGCTCGGCGCTCAAGATCGAGACGTAATTCTTGGTGACGAACTTTGTATTCGGTTGCTCCATCCTTATCCGGCTGCTTGATAAAATGAGCCACCAAACGCAATTCCAGTCCGATGCTATTTGAAGATTCCTTCTCAACAGCAGTACTTTTTTTCACCGAATTAAAACCATCGATAATAGTCGAAAGAAGCCTTCTGTTTGCGGCAACACTGTTTTTAGGAGAAAAACGTCCTTCTATGAAAGAAAGATGATTCTGACTATTTCCCATGATTTGGCGAAACCGTCGTTCATAATGTTTTTCAGAAGCCGAGCGAGCCCCATTCACAGCTATCTTTTGGAACTGGTCAAAACCGCACTGCGTTGCCTGCTGAACCACCAATTTGTTGAAAAATCCAAGCAACAATAGATAGCAATGAAACATTGAGGCAAAAATAGAATCTGGGTCTTTTCTACAGGTTAATTCCTGAAAGGCAGCTATATAAAAAATGGTTTCTAACTGCATGCTGTTAAAAGAAGTTCCCATTGTCCCTAATACAGTATGCATGGGATGCTTTCCAATAACATGGTATTCACGGCATGAGAAAGGCATAGCTGCCAAGTCTAATTTTTGTAGCAGTTCCATTTTACCCAAGCTATCACCCAGAAAAAGAAAACCGACCATTTTATGCCTCAGCCATCCAGCAAGGCGAAGGCGATCATAAACCATTTTGGGTGTCAAACCAGGTTCAAGCTGTTGAAACTGTTCCAGTGCCAGTGCCAGTGCCAGTTCCTCACTTTTAAAGACATTCCGTTGATGCTGATAATAATCAAACGGATTTTCCAAGCTATGCAACCAAACATGATCCACTTCTGTCGTACCATTGAGATGAATATGGATATCGCTCAATCCATGTTCATCACGCAAAAGTGCCTGGAGATCCGGCAGAAAAGGGGTCGGTAGTGCAGTAAAACCGCCATTGGGAAGAATATAATTCTCAATATAATCACGTAAATGATCAGGCCTATGCAACTCAGACAATCGCCACTGTTTCTGGATAGCAAAAGCCACCAAAGGTAATGGTGGCATCCAGGTCAACAGTTCCTGCCATCTGGTAAATGTTTCAAGCCGCACATGCACCGCATTTCCAGACACTTCAAGATGCTCTTTGGTAAGACTTTCGTATGTGGTACTGATAATTGCACTTAAGGATGAATCACCAGGAAAATACATATCCTTGTGGTTGCGTGGGATGTAATCCGGTAGCGCGGGATTAGTGTTGCGCTCGGCAAGAAAAAGCGAACGGCAAACATTCTTCAAGTCGGGCAACTCTCCTCGCAAATAAGTCTGCAAACTGCTGTTATCGGATAGAAGCTGACGTAGAATCATTGAGAAATAAAACCTTCTTTTTTCAGCCTGCGTGTAATCGCTTTAAATCCACTTTCTGTTTTTTTCTGGGGGAGATATATAAAATGTGGCTTAAGAAACTCTTTAATAAATACTTCCGTCGCTTCTTCAGGCGATAAACCTTTTAGCCTAGTTCTAATCTTATTTTCTTTTTTAGCGACAGCTTGAGAGAAAAACCTCATCTCCCATTGGGGCTTACCGTTTTTATATTTGTTGACCAGAACAACAGAATTTAGCAGTGTATAAAAATCGAAGTAGTC
>JAMOPE010000131.1 GCA_027064785.1 Geobacteraceae bacterium | reverse complement strand
TCGAATGGACCCCTCACGCTCGTCAGCAGCAACAATATCTGCTTTTATTTGACACGAACGCTTAATTGCATAGGCTAAAGCATCCGGATCCCGCTTTTTCAGACGGTCCACATTTGCTTCCAGCCAGGCAAAAAAATTGGCATCCTGTATCACACCATATTTCACAACCTCTGCGAAGCCGGCTGAGACTTCGCGGGGATCCAATGTGTCTAATGTTGCGATATCAATCAATACATGAACCGGCTGATAAAAAGCACCGATCAAGTTCTTTCCAAGGGGATGATTAATCGCAGTCTTCCCACCTACTGAACTGTCAACCTGCGACAAAACAGTTGTCGGAACCTGAACGTATGGAATACCACGGAGAAAAGTGGCAGCAGCAAAACCAGCCATATCCCCGACAACCCCACCACCCAGAGCAATCAATCCACAACCACGATCAAAACTGTTTTCAATGAGGAAATCGTAGATGGACTGGAGAGAGTGATGATTCTTATATTCTTCACCATCCGGCACATTGTACTGAAAAACGCTGAATCCAGATTTTTCCAAAACCTTACGAACAGGAGAACTATAAAGCCCAGCTACAGTCGGATTAGAAACAATGACTACTTTTTGTGGAAAATCGATAGCTGAAAGATGATTGCCGAGGTGTAATAGCTGATCAATACCAATACTTATGGTATATCCTCTATCATCGAGAGCAATATTAACTTCTTCCTTCATCTCATCTTCCGTTGAAAAAAAAAGGGCAGGTTACCCTGCCCTTTCTCAAGTTGTCAGCAACCGCTTACTCGTCGTGCATAATCCGCGGAGTAATAAAGATCAGCAGCTCATCTTTAACAATCGATTTTTTCTGTGATTTAAACAAATACCCCAAACCGGGGATATCCATGAGGTAAGGGATACCATCAGCTGATTCGGCAATATTTTCAATATAAATACCACCGATGACTGTTGTTTCACCATCAAAAACCAACACCTTCGTTTCAGCTTTTTTGGTATCAATACTTGGTGCTGTTGCACCAGCGGTCAATGAAGGCGAATCATTCGTTGCGAGAACCTCGAGGATAATCGATCCATCCGGATTAATGACCGGTGTCACCTCTAGCTTGAGTTCCGCATTCACAAATTCAGTTTTGGGGCCATCAGCACCAGAAGTCTGATAAGGGATTGTTGTACCCTGACTGATTGTTGCTGTCTCACCATTCAAGGTCGTCACACGCGGTGTTGAGATAACTTTACCCTCACCATCAGACTCAAGAGCAGAGAGTTGCAGGTCAAGGACAACATCATCTATCAACGTCCTGCCAATCTGCATCTGGCTACCAAAACCAGGGTTGGTAACATAAGAACCGACTGCACTATCCACAACGTCAACTAGAAAGCCACCGCCGCCGCCGGCAATACCTTGAATCGATGCAGGATCTCCAGCGCCATCGCTATCAGTCCCCTGAATCCCCCAGTTTACTCCAAGATCACGAGCATACTTGGAGTTAACCTGAACTATTCTGGCTTCGATCATAACCTGACGTTCCGGTGTATCAAGAATATCGATCAATTCTTTAGCTTTTACGATCCGTGAAGGGACATCAGTGATAATAAGCAGCTTATTACGGGCATCAGGAGTCACAGTACCACGGTCACTTAAAATATCCTTGATCGGACCAGAGACACTCCCCAGATCAGCATAACTGACGGTGACAACTTCAGTTTTAAGAGGCTCCAGTTTCTCCTGTGAGCGGACGGCTGTCAATTCAGCCTCTTTCATGCTTCTGATTTTTTCTTTGGGCAGAACCCTAACAACATTCCCTTCCTGTACCATACCAAGACCGGTGACATCGAGAATAAGATCAAGGGCTTGATCCCAGGGGACATCGATTAAGCGCAGAGTGACATTACCCTTAACCTCATCAGAGGCGATGATATTCAAGTCACTAATCTCAGCAATCAAGCGAAGGATGTCACGAACATCGGCATTATCAAAAACCAGCGAAGTTTTCTCACCTGAATACTTATTATCGGCAGCACCGATCTGTTCAACAACAGGGGCAGATAGTTTTTCTTTGGTATAACCTGCTGGAGCACCAACAGTTGGAGCCACTGAACCCATTGTTCCAGCAGAAGGAACCGGCAGAGTCCCGGTAATCGCAGGAACAGCCTTTGCGAAGTTGCCATCCGTAACGCTAAACACATAACCGTTAGCATCCTGGTAGAGGCGGTAAGGAACATCACCCTTAAGGAGGACATTAATACGAACTTCAGGCTGACCGGATTCATTCACCAGATAAGGAGTTACAGAATAAATCGCACTGGGAAAAGCCAATGTGTCGAACTCACGTCGAAGAGCTCTCGGTAGGGTTGTATTTTTTAGTGAGAAATGAATTTTGTTCCCATCACGAACCGGATTAACAAGTTCAGCATGACCATCCAGACCAAAATAAATATTTGATTTGCCATTTTCTGAAGCAAAATCAATGGCTGTAATTTTAGCACTTCCCGAAGATGCAGGCTCAGCGAGAGCGTTAGCAACAGCATCTTGACTATGTTCCCAGGTAATCACAACCTGATCATTGTCAGTGTTCACTTTAAAAGTCGGGAAAACTGTTCCAGCGACATCAAAAACAAAGCGTGTCTTATTTTCAAGAATTCCGACTCGCAATGATTTAAATCCGTCACTTAATGCAAACTCAGCTGCATGTGATCCCGGTTGAACGCCGTATAAATCAACGACAAGGCGCTTAGGAGAATCGAGGGTAAAGTACCGGACCTGTTCAATCCCCATCGTTGCCGACAGTTGCACTTTCTTTTGCGCGACCGACACCACAGAAAGTGAATCGGCAGCACAGAGTGGCGCAACAAATGTGACCGACAAAATCATCAACAATGTACTGAGGAGCACAACGCTTCTTCTCATATCATTCCCCTAAAAAGTCGTTCGTGTACAGCTTCAAAATCCCTGGATTTACATCACGATATAACGATTTTCTCTAACTTCATTACCGGTATAACTGTCAACTCCAACCTCTTCAACGACTATCCGGTCAGGACTCTTCTCTATTCTCATTCCATTGGCATCGACATCGACGACCTTTGTTTCAATATTTTTAACAATTCCGCCGTTCAAACCAATATATTCACCAACTTTGACAGTATAACTTTTACCGTCGGGAGCTTTTACCATAGCTCGCGGGACACCCTTAACAACCATCAAGGCAACCAGTCGATATTGACTCAGCTCGAACTTCTCCAACGGTCCTTTTAACTTCTCAGCCCGCCCTTTGGATTTTCTTACAGTCTTCACTTGCTCCTGAATGAGCGGTTTAAAGGGATCTCTACGTCCCCTTGGACTGTAGGCAAAAGAAGTCTCAGCTGCACTATCAGACTGAATCGACGCAATTTCCGGCTGCTGTGCAGAAAGTACACCCGTAGGTACTCCGAAACTTATGACAAATAAAAGAAGAGTGAATAATCCATAGTGTTTATATTTCATTTTCTTTTACCCCCTTTCTTTCCCTTTTTCGGGGGCGGATTATCAACAAAACGGAAAGTGATTGCTGTACAATCAACTTTTAGCGTTGTTTTTCCTTTAACATCCTTCGCACTACCCATCGTTAGATTTTGGATATTAACAATCCGTTCCATGCGGCTCACAGCATCAAAGAAAGCAGCTGCCTGATGGTAGGAGCCCGTCAGTTTAAGAGCGACCGGAACTTCAGCATAAAACCCCTTAACCGTTTCACCCGTTGGTTTAAAACGAAGTATTTCGAGCCCTTTTTCTTTTGCCAGATCTCCGATATTTGTCAACAGACTGGGAATTTCCTTTTTCAATGGTAATTCACCAAGTGCCTCATCAAGCTTGACCTGCATCTTCTCATATTCAGCACGATATACCGCCAGGTTATTGGCAATTTTCTGATTTTTCTGCAAAGTAATGCGAGCTGAATCGCGCTTCGACTGCAAACGATTGTGCTCCTCCACCTGCCCTTGATAAATCAGAAAATAGAAACCAGCAACCAACAAGCCCATAATAAGCAACACGATCAATGCCCGCTGGTAGGATGGTAGATTTAAAATTTTCTCGACTCGTGAATTCATCGTATAAATCCCGTATTATTCAGGTGATGGTGCTTCAACGCTACAATTCAAGGTGAATTTCTGCATCTTCCGGCCACCTGCTTTTGTTTGCTCAGTCACCGACAACTCAACATTTTTATAATAGGGAGAAGAATCAAGTCTCTTCATAAATACGGCAACAGTGTTCTCGCTGTCGGCCACCCCCGCCAAGTTTATCTTGCCACTTTTTTCTGAAAACTTCGTCAACCACAACTTATCAGGTAAAGCAGCACTCAGCTCATCAAGCAAATGAACCGGACCCGATTTTCCAGTTTTCAGTTTTGTCAGAACAGCAAGCTTTTTCTCTAAATCGGCTTTCTTCTTTTCAAAATCCTTCACCTGACCAATTTTTTTGCGCAGCTCTTTGTTCTTCTGATCGATGGATGCAATTTCACCCTTCACATCCTTAATTGCAGCTGACTTCTGCACATACAGTGCACCGCAACCAATGCAAACAAGAATCATGCAGAGGAAGAAAATCGATAACTGCGAACGTAGACGCTCTTTTCTTTGTGCAGCCCTGACTGGCAGCAGGTTAATCCGAATCATTTGTCACCCACCTTCCTCATTGCCAGACCCGCAGCAACAGAAAACATCGGACCAATTGCATTTAGGTACTCTTTGTCAAATTCTTTATCGCTAATTGTCACGTTCCTAAATGGATCAACCCTTTCGACGGAGATATCAAGCTTTTCCTCCAGAGCTTCACGAACCTGAGACGAGTTTGACACCCCCCCGGTCAGATAAACTTTTGCGACACGATCTTCACTGGACGTTGCGGAGAAAAAATCAAGGGAGCGTTGAACTTCCTGCACCAGATTTTCGACCGCATCGGCAAGAATTTCATCAATTGAATCGGGATCAACATCGGCAATATTGCGATCACCCAGCTTCGCCCGCTCAGCATCAATGCTACTGATTCCTAGACGCTTCTGCAGCTCTTCGCTCAACAAATTGCCGCCGGTCTGGATGTCCCGGGTAAAAACAGACGCTTCACCTTTCAGGACATTAACGCTGGTGGCACTTGCGCCAAGATCAATAAGGGCAACGACTTCATTCTCAACGAAACCGTAATTATAATCGAACATATTTTCAACTGCAAAGCAGTCGATATCCATCACCACCGGTTCCAAGTTTGCCTCGGAAAATACAGAAGTATAGTCACCGACAAAATCTTTTTTTGCGGCAACCAGCATCACGTTCATTTGTGAGGGATCTTTTGCATCGGGACCAAGGATTTGAAAATCGATATTTACTTCAGAAATGTCAAAAGGAATGTACTGTTCAGCTTCCCACTGGATGGAGGCTTCCAGCTCGGAATCGGTCATGATCGGTAGGCTTATTTTCCGGATAATGACTGAGTGCCCTGAAACAGATGTCGCAACCCGTTTCGTTTTAATTTTCATCGACGCTAACAAGTTGCGTATAGAGTCAACGATGGCCGTTGAGTCCATAATGGTGTTATCAACGATTGTCTCTGGATCCAGCGGCATAATGCCGATATTTGCCAGACTGTAACTCCCGCGGGATTCATGCAAACGCACAACTTTGATTGCGCTCGAACCGACATCAATACCGACAATATCTTTTTTCGATGTAAACATGTCTTATCCAGTCCCAATAGAGCCTAAAACAGCAACAGAGCAACAGCTTCTAAAACAACTAATCAGGAAAAACTTTATTTTTGTCAGTTAATTTATAACCCAGTGCAAGGATGATCTTCCGCATCGTCTCCATACGGCACGGGTGGCCGCGTTCGATACGCGTTACAGTCAGCGGCGAGACATCGGCCTTACGCGCCAACTCTGCCTTACTCATCAATAATGATTCACGAATCTCTCTGACGTGATTCAACAGTATCACCCTATCTTCAATACAAGAAATGCATTCAAATTGTGCGTAATTATAGGTCACTGAACGTTATTGTCAAGAAATTTAAGATTAAACCAATAAATAAATTCAAAAGATTCTAACCTCAGAAAGGAAGACAATTGAAATTCACCTTGTAAACAACGGTGATTCAGTGAGCATTAACGCATAAGATTAAGATACCATTGAACTAAACTCTGTCCCCAGAAAAGATAAACCAAGGCAGCAAAAGCGAGAAAAGGACCAAAAGGGATTGCCAGTTTCGAATCACCCTTTTGTAATAGCATCAGCGGAACGCCAACAAGGGTTCCAACCAGAGAAGAAATGAAAACGACGGGCAATATGGCCTTCCAGCCGAGAAAAGCCCCCAACATCCCCAGAAATTTAATATCACCACCACCCATCCCTTCACGCTGGGCGACCTTCTCATACAGCCAGGCAATTGATAACAGGATGCCGCCACCAAGCAAAATACCAAGTGAGGAGTCTACCCATGACAGCCACGGAATAAAAAATGAACAAATAAAACCGATGATGATTCCGGGGAGGCTGATCACATCGGGAATAATCTGATGATCCAGATCAATAAAAGTAATCGTCACCAGTGCAGCAACAAACAACCAGTACACCAATGTTGCAGCACTAAAACCGAAATAATACAAAACAACTGAGAATAATAATCCTGTCAGAAACTCGATTGCTGGATAACGGAAAGATATTTTGGTTTTGCACGAAGCACACTTCGCACCAAGAAACAGGTAGCTTAAGATTGGGATATTCTGGTACCAGCGAATCTGGTGACCACAGCTTGGACAGGACGACGGTGGAGAAACAATCGACTTTCCAGCAGGGATACGGTAAATGCAGACATTGAGAAAAGAACCAATGACACTCCCTAAAATAAAGGCTGAGCTCAAGAAAAAATAGAATTCAAATGGCATAATGATTTCCGGCAAAGGTTTTAATCAGTGGAGAATGAACTCCACAGCAGCCCCAAGTCCGGTAAAAATATCCGAACAATATTTGGGGATATCTGCTGGGTCGATGGAATGGCCCGACGTAACTAGAATAGGTAAACAACCAGCCCGATGCCCCGCTTCGATATCTGACAACTTATCTCCAACCATATAAGATTGAGACAAATCAAGGGTATTGAAAAGTACCCCAGCGGAACCAACTTAAATTAGCCCCTGATTCTTTTAACCCTATTTTTTTCGTAAATTCTCGACTCTCAGTAATCACTGGCTAGGCTGATCAAAAATAGCGGGAATATCGGTCAAAGTAATCCTCCGAACTCATTTAGTTAAAACAATACCGATACACATATCATTACCAGAGAAAAGAGTCATTAGAAAGTTTTACTTCTTATATAAAAGTTCACACGCAGCGGCAAAAACCCGATCAACAGAAATATCCTGAATACACTTTGCACCAAACGGACAAACCGGCGTTGTCCCGAATTTGGTGCAAGGGGAACAGGGTAGTTCCAGATTAATAACTCGATGGTCCTTCCCTCGTGGTGCCCACTTTGCAGCTGGCAGGGGTAGTAAATGCTGCTCCTGCCTGTCAAAAGTCCATTGATCGTGGAAATTTCACGAATGGTACCAAATAATCAGGAAATTCGTGTCCGTTTAATGTGACAATCAACACCAGCCCGTTAAGGAGATAAAGCCTTGGTTAACATCGATATATTTCCCGGTTGAAATTTCAGATAAAGTGACTGAATCAGGAGATAACTTAAATATTTTGGAAAACTTATCTTCCGATACACGTAAGGCTTTAGCGGCTCGATTCTGCGCAGTAACATCGGTCACAGAAAAAACCGCTCCGGCTGATAAGTTTGCCTTATCCAGAGCGGCAGCATTAACGTGAACCTCAAGGATACTGCCAGCTTTTGTTTGCCAAAAGGTCTCAAAGGAATGGAACCCGGTTCGTGCCAGCTGTGAATAAGAAGTTGCAACCTGTTTTGCAACCTCGGCAGAAGGATACAAAATAGAGGTGGGTTGCCCCTTTAACTCGGCGCAGGCATAGCCTGTGATTGCGGTTGTTGCCTGATTGCACCAAACGATCTTTCGATCAACAATAAAGCCGATGGCAACCGGAACAGTCTCAAGGATCTTCTGCATTAAAAGATCTTTTTCTCGCTCTTTTTGGTGAGCCTTGCCGAGTTGCCGCTCTTTCTCGTTAACTCGTTGCTGCAGCTGGTCGCGGTGTAATTTAAGCTCTAAATGGGTTTGAATTCGCTGCCGAATCAGTGAAAAATCGGAAGGTTTAACGATGTAGTCGACCACTCCCATAGCCAAACCCTGGGTTTGATCTTCATCTGCGCCAAAAGAAGTTAAGAAGATAATCGGAATATTTTGAGTGCTGACATCCACCTTAAGTCTCCGGCAGACTTCATAACCATCAATGCCCGGCATCTTTACATCGAGAAGGATTAAATCGGGGGGAGAGGTTGCGACTGACTGGAGAACTGTCTCACCATCGGTGGCGGTCTGAATCCTATCGAGTCTACCATAATTCAGTCGATATTTTTTGATCAGGCATGAAATCACCCTGCCCATCAGCAGCAGGTTGAAGCTTATCAAGAAAAAACTATTTCACCGGGCGGCGGATATGGATTTCACGTGCTAACGTATCATCAACAGCAAATTGTGAGTGACCAACCTTAAAGATATAGCTGGGGAATTTTTGTACCAGCAGAACCTGACTTCCAGGCAACACTCCCATACTCATAAGTTTCTGCATCTTCTTATCATCACTGGCAGCGAGATAGGCAATTTCACCACTTTCGCCCGATTTAAGCTCTGTCAAAGCAACAATCCCGGCAGCACCCTGCTGGCGTGCTTCGATACAACATTCCCCCGGAGGAATCGGATTCCCGTGTGGACATGTTGTTGGGTGATTGAGCAACGTACAAAGTTTAGTGTCTACCCCTTGGCGCAAAAGATGTTCGAACTCACAGGCTTGTTCGTTCCCTTCATCACCTGATATCCCAAGAATGTCCATTGTCAGTCGTTCTGCCAAACGGTGTCGACGAACCGTCATCTGTGCTTCGGGGCGACCTTCCTTGCGCAAGTAGACCCGATCACCACGCACTTCGACATAGGTCAGCCGAACCAATTCAAGCAACTGCTCCGAATCGGGTTCGACCTTTAACGAAGTCAGAAGACAACCGACATTGTCGCCCTCAACCGTCATCACCCAGAGGGACTCAAGAATCTCTTCCGCCTGCTCAGAAAGTTTATCCATCAATTTTAGCCTTGCCTCTCTTAGATAAGAACCGTTTCAATAGTTTGCCCGGTGCCGGGTTAGAATACCCGCAGTGGGGACAATGAATTTTCCGGCAGCCTCCCAGGCAACCGCCGCAGCTTTCTTCACCTTCCGGTGCCCCGACTCTCTCATCAATCTCTCTGTGACAGAATCCACAGATCACATCAGCAATCCCGTCGAAACAAGGAATCGATTTAAGAACCAACCGGATGAAAAGGCCATCAACGTTACAAAAATGAAGATCATCAGTGAGACCCTAAATCCCCGTTCTTTCAACATCACCAAAAATTGGGCGACACACGGGACAAACAACGTCAGGGTCACTGCTGCAACCGTCAACTGGGTCGGATTCAATAGGCCGGATGATTGCAGATCGTACAACCCCGCAGCACCAAAATCACGACGGAAAAAACCGAAAACAAATGCTGTTGTTGCTTCAACCGGTAAACCAATCAGTTTAACAACCGGAGAGAACATATTGATAACACTCTCCAATGTTCCGGTCATTTTCCCTGCCCACAAAACCAGCGCTGCAAACAAAAATAACGGGAGAATCTCAACAAAGTAACTCTGCATCCGCGTCAGGGTTTTAACCACGACATTGCGTAGTTGTGGCAAACGTAGTGGCGGGATTTCCATGTAAAATACCGGACTCTCTCCCGGGAGAACTTTGGCTGCAAGGACGCCGATCAGAATAAAAACCAGCAGCAAAAAAACTGTCCAGACTGCCAACGCTCCCGGTTGTGCCGACAACAAACCAAGGATCACGCCCAATTGAGCACTACAGGGGATTGCCAAAGCGAGAAGCATTGTTGCGATAATCCGTTCACGCCGGGTCTCAAGGGTACGCGTCACTAACGTCGCCATGGTATCGCAACCAAAACCAAGGACAATCGGAATAACAGCCCGCCCCGACAAACCAATTTGCTTAAACAGTCGATCAACCAAGAGAGCAAGACGGGGGAAATAACCGGTATCTTCCAGGAGGGAGAAAACCAGAAAAAAGGTCCCGACAATCGGCAGCACCAACGCAACCGCATAACGAATCCCGAGTGTCCAGAGTCCATATTCCCCGGCGACCAGTTCAAATAGCCACTCAGCAGAAAGATTTCGATGAAAAAAATCGACAACTGGTGGGTTGATATACTGTTCGAACAGCGTTCCCTCTAAAAAATCGACCAGAGTTCCTGCACCAAAACTGCCGACAAACTTATAGAGCCCCAGATAAACAACGAGGATAAGAATGGGTGCTCCGGTTAATGGGTTCATCATCCAGCGGGACAGCTTTTCGGTAAAAACCTCACCCTCTTCGACCGCCTGGGTCACAACACCGCTTAACATTTTTGTACACACTTTACGGCGTTCGAGACTGATCTGCAGGTGAAGATCGGCTCTGCGGCGAAACGATATTTCTCTTATTGTTTCCTGCAGCTGCTCATAATTATCTTTCGTTTCCTGTTTGGCAACCAGATCGACAACGTCGGTATCTTTCTGCAACAACAGGAGAGCTGTTGCCCGGCGACTTAAACGATAATCGCCATGAATATTCCGAATAATCTGATCGATGTCGTATTCAAGATCGGTCGCATAGACAAACGGGGCATACGGAACCATGGAATAATCGGCTATTGCCTGCCGTAGTTCATCAAGACCGACTCGCCGTTTCATCACGGCACCGATGACTGGAATGCCCAGGTTTTCCTGCAATAGTTTTAAATCGAGCTCCATCCCTAGCCGCTTCGCTTCGTCGATAATGTTCACGACCAGAACAACCGGCAATCCGGCCTCGATCAGCTGCAATGTCATCGGTAACATCCGGTCAATATTCCGGGCGTCGATCACATGGATGACAGCATGAGGATCTTCGTTGAGGAGAATACTGCGGGCAACCCGCTCCTCCTCAGTAATCGGCATCATCGAATACATGCCAGGCGTATCGAGAATTTCGTAACGCTTGTCGTCGATAGTGCAGAACCCGCGAGAAACCTCAACGGAGGTGCCGGGATAATTTGAAACCGTTGTATAGGCCCCGGTCAGAGCATTAAAGACAACACTCTTCCCGACATTGGGATTACCGACTAGAACAACTTTGGGATGTGACGTTTGTGGAGCCATAAAACCGCGAACTTTCGTAGTAAATAAGGATTTTGAGCATGAAACCTGCGAATAAAAAACAATAACTGCCTAGTTGCTCTTCTCTTTGCAGGTGGAGCAAAGACCATACAGCTCGTGACGGTGGCTCACTATTTTAAAATTGTAGCGGGCCGCAACCTGCTCTTGAAGCTTCTCGATTTCAGGTTCACTGAACTCAATAATCGAGCCACACTCCGTACAAACAAGATGGTCATGGTGCTGATCAGCATTTAATGGTTCAAAGCGAGTCTGCCCGTCACCAAAGTTGAGTTCAAGAGCAATGCCGCACTCCGCAAGCAACTTCAAGGTCCGATGCACCGTTGCATAACCAATTCGTGGGTGATCTTTACGCAACTTCAGGTAAAGATCTTCGGTTGAGTAGTGTGATTTGGAGTTGAGAAATGTCTCGAGGATGATCATCCGCTGGTTGGTATTCTTCAATCCTTTGCGGCGAACGTACTCATTAAACACTGCAATTTGATCCACTTGCAACCTCCCGACCCTGAATTGAAAATGACATTCAGAAACCTAAAGGAACGCACCGTTAAGATCAAGCGGAAAAGGAGAGAACATGCAGATTCTCCTCACCACAGCAAAAGGGATCAACCCAGATTTGTTGGTAAGATCTGGTAAAGGTAACCGGCAATTCGACCGAACAGGTCAAAAAATAGTAGGATACCGGCAGCCATCAACAAAACTCCGGTAAAAATTTCAACAACCCGGATATGTTTTTTGAATCGATCAAAGAAGCCAAGGAATGAATGGAATAAAAGACCTGAAACCAGAAAGGGAACACCCAATCCGGCAGAATAGAACGTCAGTAGGACAATCCCCTTGCCAACGCCTCCCGAGCTACCGGCAGCGATGGCCAGAATAGCCCCCAGAATAGGTCCGATACACGGGGTCCAACCGGCGGCAAAAGCAATACCGACAAGGAATGTTCCGATAAAACCGGTCGGTTTATTGCGCAGTTGAATCCGTTTTTCCCCCAGCAGCATCCCGAAATGGAATAAACCACTCAAATGGATTCCGAAGAGGAAAATCATCACCCCGCCGATTTTTTGAACAATCCCCAAGCCATCACGCAGGTAAATCTGGAATGATGCCGAAGCAAACCCTGCCAGAGCCCCTAAAGTAATAAACACTGCAGAGAATCCGGCAATAAACGCCAGCGAATGCAAAACAACCGTGAGTTGAACCTTTGATCCCGCATCAGAATCTTTCAACTCCGCAAAAGAAAGTCCTGAGATATAAGTGAGGTAGGACGGGATTAGTGGCAAGACACAGGGCGAAAAATACGACAGCAATCCGGCGGTAAAAGCAATCCAGATTGTAATATCAGTTCCAACATCCATAATAGCTCCAGTAGCAGATTAACCGTTCAGCAGAAAGTTCAACATCTTGGATGCACCTGCAGAGGTCCAGTCGCGTCCACCAATAATTTTTTCAACAATAACCCCCTCACGATCGATAATAAAACTTTCGGGGAAACGAAAAACGCCGTAGGTATTTTGCGCGACATTCTCACTGTCTAACAGAATTGGAAAGCTGTACGGAGTTTTCTGCAGGAACTTTTTTACTGCCGATTCCCCGCTCTCATCAACATTTACCGCCAGCATCACCAACCCCTGATCCTTATATTTCCGGTAAAGAGCTTCCATTGATGGCATCTCTTCACGGCAGGGGGGACACCAGGTTGCCCAGAAATTAAGAACGACAACTTTTCCCCGGTACTGTGAGAGGCTCACCTTCTGCCCCGTCATATTTGTCAGTGTAAAATCGGGGGCAGGATTACCGATCAGTTGCCCCTTAGCCGCCGAGGCAGCTGGTGTGGAAGCCGATGGTGATGATGAATTATCGCACCCTGCTAAAACAAACACTGTCAGCAGGATGACAATTGCGATTTTAAGACAACTCAATTTACTCATGCTCTTTTATATTCCTTTAAAATAGTTAGACCTAAGGAAGTTCAACCAGATAAGCGACATTCCCCCGAACGACTGTAAAAGTCAGTGTTCGACGATCGAGATGATATTCAAGGGCGGCCTGATACTCGGGCAATGTCTCAACCGGAGCATCATTGATTTTGACAACCAAATCACCCCGGCGCAATCCGGCACGCTCAGCGGATGATCCTTTGATGACTTTCGATAAAACCAGTCCATCCTGCTTCTCCTTCAACTCAAAACCAAAAACCCGCCGAGTATAGGACAAGAGGTAATCATCAGGCAATGCCGTTAATTCAACCTTTTTTTTCAGTTTTTTCATCCCGCGTAACAACGTAAAATCGAGGCCTGCTCCAGGAGTGTATGTCTGTAACAACGAATGATACTCTTCAGGCGAAGCGATAGGAATTCCATCAATGTTTAAGATCACATCCGCAACAACAAGACCCGCTTTTTCTGCCGGTGAATCATCTTCAACCTCTTCAACCAACACCCCGGATTCTCCCGCTGAACGAACAAATGCCGGGCTGACAGGACCAACCTGCATTCCAAGGAAGCCACGCCGCACCCGACCGTAACGGATTAAATCACCCATGACCCGCTTAGCAGTATCAATCGGAATTGAAAAACCAATTCCCTGTGCCTGACGGGCAATCGCAGTATTGATTCCAATCAGTTCTCCGTTAATATTAATCAGCGGCCCTCCGGAGTTTCCGGGATTGATCAAAGCATCGGTCTGGATAAAAACCGAAGAGTGAACCCGATCAACCCGAATGCGTCGCTTCAATGAACTGACAATCCCGGTTGTAATCGAATGGCCTAAGCCAAGAGGATTTCCGATGGCGATAATTGTTTCGCCCAGCAACAGGTCATCAGACCGCGCCGGCGGAAGAAATGGATATTTCCCCTTTTTGATAATTTGTAAAATTGCCAGATCGATCCGGTTGTCTTTACCAATCAATTTTGCTTCGAGTTCGGGCTGATTATCCGATAGTGCAATGAAAATTTTTGATGCTTTATCAACAACGTGGGCATTCGTTAAAATATGTCCTTCAGCATCGATGATGACACCGGAGCCCAAGGACTGGGTCTTAAAACTGCGCGGCGGCATCATCTCCTGAAAAAATTGATCAAAAATCGAATCCCCGAAACCAAAAAATGGACGACTGCGTCGTTGAACAACTTTTTCGGTGCGGATATTAACAACCGCATCACGAGCTTTGGCAACTGCGTTAACAATGGGGGTCTGACGTTCAGCAGCATAACTGTTGCAACTAAAGGAAATAACCAGAAAAAGAACAAGAACTAGGCGTTGAAAAACCATACTTTTCACTCCAATATATCTCACGATAAACTCAATTCAGTTTGACCTGCAGCGATAGACAGTTTAACGCAACTAGGCTATGCTGCACCACCCCTGCGGAGGTGAGATGCAACCATTTATTGAAACAATGACAATTGTCCTGCCAATTTTTCTTGTGATCGGTCTGGGAACGTTACTCAAGCAACTTGGACTGTTTGATGATGCTTTTCTGCGCCAGACAAATCGTCTCGTTTACGTTGTCTTTTTGCCACTGCTCCTGTTCTATAAAATTGGTAAAGCCGACTTCACCAGCTGTTTCAATGCACCGCTGGTTATCGGATCATCAATCGCCATTGCAGCTGGGTTTGCTATGTCCTATTACTACACCGGGAAACGTCAATACTCTCCCGCCATCCGTGGTAGTTTCAGTCAGGGCTCTTTTCGCGGCAATCTTGCATACATCGGTTTAGCGATTTGTCTCAATGCATACGGTGAAACAGGTTTAACAAAAGCGGGCATCCTGATGGGTTTTCTTGTTCCTGTTCTCAATTTATTTGCCATACTTGCCCTGCTGCTCCCCCATCGAGGTATCGAACACGAAGAAAAAAAACCCAGCCTGATCACTCAGACCCTTTTAAATCCACTGATTATCGCCTCGTTTCTCGGGATTATCTGGAGCTTCTGGAAATTACCCATCCCGGCGATTATTGACCGATCACTTTTCATTACAACAGGATTGGCTCTCCCCTTGGCACTTCTCGCCATCGGCGGAAGTTTTTCTCTGGAACGGTTAAAGGGAGATCTGAAACTAGCCGGATTGGCAACAACGATCAAGCTGATCATTCTTCCACTGTTGGCAACACTCCTGCTTCTCCCCCTAGGCGTTTCCGGGATGGATCTCGGGATTGGTATTCTGCTTGCCGGGACACCGGCAGCAACCGCAACCTACATTATGGCACAACAGATGAAGGGCGATGCAGAGTTGGCGGGATCAATCGTCATGCTGTCAACCCTTGCTTCTGCTGTTAGCTACACCATTTTACTCTTGATATTCAAAACAACAGGACTTCTATAAAGACCAATGAGAGAAAACTACCAACCATTCCATATTGGCAATCGCTTCATCGTTGTTCCTCCCGAGAGTCATTATTCTGCGAATGACAGAATCCCGCTTATCATGGAGCGGGGAGCATTCGGCTCAGGAGAACACGAAACGACGAAGAGTTGTATCGAACTGCTTGAAAAACTTCCGATCAAGGGTAATCCCAGAGTTCTCGATCTTGGAAGCGGCACAGCCATTCTGACAATAGCTGCACGGTTA
>JAMOPE010000130.1 GCA_027064785.1 Geobacteraceae bacterium | reverse complement strand
CAGTTGTTGCCGGGATATCCCCTCACCCGACGCTTTGCGCCACCCTCTCCCCGAGGGAGAGGGAAAGATTTTGGTGATTAGGGACTTTCAGTCCCGACTCAAACCCATGCACTTTCAGTGCATGGTGATTTAGTTCTGCTGTAGTGTTCAAGGGTTTTGGACTAGGTAAAAAATCTTGACAATCGGCCATGTAGACATATATAGTGCGCCGTTGCAGCGCAATGTCTGCGGTGCAGTTATTTGACTTGCTTATAGGAGAATGTCAACAATGTATGCGGTGATCAAGACCGGAGGAAAACAGTACAAAGTTTCCGAAGGCGACCTTTTAAAGGTCGAAATGATCGATGGTGCAGTGGGTGATACCATTGAACTCGATCAAGTCCTCATGGTCGGTGGCGCAGAGGTTAAACTCGGAACACCTCTCGTACCAGGTGCAAAGGTTAAGGCACAGATCGTAGCCCAGGAGAAAGACAAAAAGATTCTCGTCTTTAAATCCAAGCGGCGCCAAGGGTATCGTAAAAAATACGGCCACCGTCAACCCATTACCCGACTTAAAGTCGCGGCAATCGAAGCTTAGGGAGGCTCTCATGGCTCATAAGAAAGCGGCTGGTAGTTCCAGAAATGGACGTGACAGTGCCGGTAAACGACTTGGTATCAAGCGTTTTGGTGGTCAGGAAGTAACCGCTGGTTCCATTTTGGTACGTCAGCGTGGTACGACTTTCCATCCTGGTGATAATGTTGGTTGTGGCAAAGATTATACTCTCTTTGCTCTGATCGACGGTGTTGTCAAATTTGAGACCAAGGCACAAGGCCGTAAACACGTCAGCGTTTACACTGCCTAATTCTGTCTTGTCAGGAACACATCAGTAGAACCCGGTATCGCAGCGCGATGACCGGGTTCTTCAGTTTCATGGCAGTGACGTGGAAAACTAGATGAAGTTTGTAGATCAGGTAAGAATCGAAGTGAAAGCGGGTGATGGTGGCCGCGGTTGTGTCTCATTCCGTCGGGAGAAGTTTATTCCCCGTGGCGGCCCTGACGGGGGTGATGGGGGTGATGGGGGACATGTCTTTTTCATTGTTGATGAGGCCCTGACAACATTACTTGACTATCGCTATCTTCACCACTGTAAGGCCAAAAATGGTGCTCCCGGACTGGGGAAAACGATGCACGGTAAAAACGGTGCATCGTTGGAACTGCGAGTGCCGCAGGGAACGCTTGTCTATGATGATGAAACGGGAGAACTGTTGGCTGACCTGACTGAGGTCGGTGAGCCACTGCTATTTCTGCAGGGTGGTAAGGGAGGGCGTGGTAATGCCCGTTTTGCCACCAGTACCAATCGGGCTCCCCGCCATGCCCAACCGGGGATTCCCGGTGAAAACAAATCGCTGCGACTTGAATTAAAATTACTTGCTGATATCGGTCTGGTTGGATTACCGAATGCCGGCAAGTCAACGTTGATCTCCTCCTTATCTGCTGCCAAGCCTAAGATTGCTGACTATCCTTTTACAACGCTGGTGCCGAACCTTGGTGTCGTTCCTTATGGTGGGTACAAAACCATGGTGATGGCTGACATTCCCGGTTTGATTGCCGGTGCAAGTGAAGGACAGGGACTTGGGACCCGCTTTCTTCGTCATGTTGAGAGGACCGATCTGTTTCTCCATCTTGTCGATACAACATGTATGCAGGAAGGCGATCCCTTTGATAATTTTACCATGATCAATGATGAGCTTAAACGCTACGACGACAGTTTGACGGGAAAGCCACAGCTTGTGGTTCTGACCAAGATAGATGTTCCAGAAGTTCGTGATAGAATTGACGAGTTAACACAAAAATTCAACGCTGATGGTTATAAGGTTATGGCCGTTTCTGCGGTAACGGGTGAAGGATTAAAGGAACTTGTGACTGTTGTCGGTGATGAGTTGGATCGTTTACGCGAGCAGAAATGATTCGTGTGGAAAGCTAGAGGGCTATGCGTAAAGCATTATTGGCACATGTAAAACGGGTTGTCGTCAAGGTCGGTAGTGGAGTTATCTCCAACGCTGACGGACTTGAGTTTGACCGGGTCGCTGAATTATCTGCCGATATTTGCAGATTGCTTGACCGTGGTCTTGAAGTTGTCCTGGTCTCTTCGGGAGCTATTGCTGCAGGAAAGGGCCAACTTGGGATTGTTGGACGCCCTCAGACGATTCCGCAGAAACAGGCTGCCGCAGCGATTGGTCAAACACGCATTATTCGCGAATATAAAGAAACCTTTCAGGCATTAAAGCATAATGTCGCTCAGGTTCTCCTGACCCGTGATGACTTGTCAAACCGCCGCCGTTATCTTAATGCTCGCAATACCGTTATGACGCTTCTCGAATATGGTGTGACGCCGATCGTCAATGAAAACGATACTGTTGTTGTTGATGAAATCCGCTTCGGTGATAATGATAACCTTTCGGCATTGGTCACTAATTTGGTTGAAGCCGATATGCTGGTTATCCTGTCGGATGTGGACGGTCTGTATGACTGTGACCCAAGCGAACATCCGGAAGCAGAACTTATTCCGGTTGTTGAGCGCGTGACCCCGGAAATTGAAGCGATGGGTGGTAAAGCCACCAGCGATCTCGGAACGGGAGGAATGCGGACAAAGCTGAAGGCGGCAAAGCGGGCGGCTCTTAGCGGTGTTGGGACTCTAATTGTCAATGGTCGTAGCTCCAGTATTCTCAGCAGGATTTTTGATGGTGATGAAGTGGGGACCTATTTCCTTCCGGCACAATCAAGATTGACAGCAAAGAAGCACTGGATTGCCTTCTCAAAAAAACCGCGCGGTAAATTGCTGATTGATGAAGGTGGCCAGCGGGCAGTTATCAAGCATGGAAGGAGTCTGCTTCCCTCAGGTATTTGCGGTGTCGAGGGTGGTTTTGAGCGCGGAGATGCTGTGCGTCTATGTAATCGTGATGGCGAAGAGTTTGCTCGTGGTGTTATCAGTTATTCCTTGGCGGAAACACTGCAGATTATGGGAAAGCAGACAGCTGAAATAGAGCAGGTTCTGGGGTATAAATACCGTGATGAGGTTGTTTGTCGCGACAATTTGGTTTTG
>JAMOPE010000129.1 GCA_027064785.1 Geobacteraceae bacterium | reverse complement strand
ATTGATGATCCATAGTATTCGTGATTTCCGGTGATGTAGATAATATCCTGACAATCAAAAATTGTCCGGAGCAGTTTAGGTGCCCGCCCCTGGGTGTGGATATCCCCGGCACACACAACAACATCGGCCACACCGCGATAGGGAGGCAGGGGTTGACGGTAAAACTCAAGGTGCATATCGGATACTGGAAAGATTTTCATTTTCAGACTCTTTGTATTCAAGAAAATATCGATGATACATTTTCCCTTGCATTCAAACAAGTATCAAGACAAAATGTCACTACTTACATATAAATGAAAGCGATTTGTCTTGACATGAAGTCCCCTCTCGAAATCTTTCACCAGCACGGTGGTCAACTGCGCATGAGTGAAGCCCTGGCAGCAGGGATCAGTCGCTATATGCTGTACTCCCTGCGCGACAAAGGTCTCATCGAACAAGTTAGCCGAGGGATTTACCGTCTGGCGGAACTACCTCCCATCGGCAATCCTGATCTGGTCACAGTAGCACTCCGCTTTCCAAATGCGGCTGTTTGTCTGACCTCTGCCCTGGCCTATCATGGGCTCACAACACAGATTCCCCATGAGGTGTCCGTTGCCGTCTCACGGAACTCTCGGCTACCATCTCTCGATTTTCCACCGATTCGTGCCCACAAGTTTGCCGAGACCGCTTTCAACGCAGGAGTTGAGGAACACCAGATTGACGGGGTGCCAGTTCGGATCTACAGCCCGGAAAAAACTCTGGCAGATTGCTTCAAATTCCGCAACAAACTCGGTATGGATGTGGTTCTGGAAGCACTGAAACTGTATAGATCCCGCAAGACTTTCAATTTTGATGCTGTGCTCAAGTATGCCAGAATCTGCCGGGTGGAGAAAGCCATGAAGCCCTACCTCGAGGCGATATTGTGAGTGCAAAAGAGATAAAGAATACCGCTGCGTCAATCCGGCAACGTCTCTTGAACCGAGCCAGAAAAGATCAGCGACCGTTTAACGAACTGCTTCAGTATTACGCCATGGAGCGTTTTTTGTACCGTCTGTCACAGTCCGCCCATAAAAACAAGTTTGTCCTCAAGGGGGCGATGATGCTGAAGGTCTGGCAATCACCAGAGTTACGTCCGACCATGGACATCGATTTTCTCGGGAGAACGAGTAACGAAGAACCCACTATCACTGCTCAGGTGCACGATATCCTTGCCGTCGCTGTAGAAGCAGATGGACTTGTCTTCGATCCCGCCTCTATTCGGACTGAGCGCATCACAGAAGATTCAAACTATGAAGGCATCCGAGTTCGTTTTAAAGGGAGATTGGATTCAGCCAAATTTATATGCAGATCGGTATCGGTTTTGGGGATATTATTTTCCCTGCACCAGAAGAATCTGAACTCCCAACGGTATTAGGTTCTCCGGCTCCACAATTACTTTGCTACAGTCGCGAAAGTGCTATTGCAGAGAAGTTTGAGGCGATGGTAACGCTGGGTGAATTAAACAGCCGGATGAAGGATTTCTACGACATCTGGCTTCTCTCACGACAATTCGACTTCTCCGGGAAAAATCTAACGGAGGCGATTCGTCTTACCCTTGAGAGACGGGAAACCCAAATTCCCGACATCGTTTCAGCATTCAGTGAAGAATTTGTGACCGTAAAGCAAATTCAGTGGGCCGCGTTTCACCGGCGCCTTCGTCAAGTCCATGTTCCTGAAGACTTTGCAGATATCGTTCTTGCTGTAAAAAACTTCATTGAACCGCTTGTCGCTGCTCTATCCTCCGGAAAGGTACCCCCTGATCACTGGACAGCACCCGGCCCCTGGGTATGACCCAACAAAAAATCTATATTTCTTCCCGCCCGAAGAATTTATCTGTGATCTACCACCTTTCCCGCTGGAAGGGGAACTCTGGGGCGGGCGAAACAGTTTTGAACAGACTGTGTCGTTCGTCATGCAACAGCAACCGCACCGCGGTTGGTTAAAACTCAAGTTTGCCGTTTTCGATGTCCCCAAGGCTGCCGGAGGGTTTACAACACGGATCACTAAGGCAAAGAATTGGTTCAGAACCCATCACTCCGATTATGCATTTGTAATTTCACAGGTTCCGGTCCGCAACCCAAATGCTGTATACACCGCGGGACGCAATTCAAAATTGGTAGCGGGTTCAATGACAGCGTACGAAAAACACCACCACCCATCGGAGCTATCATCACCTTCAAACATTACGGAACTTATCAGTCCGGCGTTCCTAAATTTCCCAGCTTCTTGCGAATACGCACAGACGTGGGATTGTAGCAGTGGGATTGAATCGGAAGCAGGGTGAAGAGAAAAACTGTATTATGTCCCCAGAATATTAGGACGGTACCACCAAGACTGCGACTCCGCCGGTAGAAACGTTCAAACATGCGGGGCAGGTGCTCGGCAGAGAAACGAAAACTAGGAACCGATCTGATCGAATTTCGATTGTTGCATCAGGGCAACAAGCTCGGCGACGCGGTGTTTGAATAATTTGTATTTGCTTTTTGGGATGGCTGCCACCATGGGGATTTTGGCTGTGATTGGATTGACGGCACGCCCTTTGATATGAATCTCATAATGGAGGTGGGGTCCGGTGGAGCGCCCGGTGTTACCCGACAAGGCAATTCTCTCACCGCGACTGACTTTCTCGCCCCGCTTGACCATAATGCGGCTCAGGTGCATATAGCGCGTCAGATAGCGGCCATCATGCTTAATTTCAATATACTTTCCCGCATAAGGATGGTTTTTAACCCGGGTGACCACCCCATCACCGGTAGAATAGACGGGTGTCCCCACCGGCATAGCAAAATCAACACCCTTGTGCGGTGAGATCCGTTTGGTAATCGGGTGGAGCCGGGCAAGGTTGAATGGTGAACTAATCCGGTGGTGCCCTCTGAAAGGATAACGTTGAAAAGCACGTGCCAGGCTCTCTCCCTTCTCGTCATAATAATTACCATCTTCAAAAAGGAAAGCGCTGTACTGATGATCTCGAGAAAAGATCCGAACCGCTTCGATATGACTCTGCCCAGTCAGTTTCCCGTCAATCAACTGCAGGCTACGCACAACCTGAAAGCGATCACCTGCTCTGATGTCGCGGCGA
>JAMOPE010000128.1 GCA_027064785.1 Geobacteraceae bacterium | reverse complement strand
CTGCCTGCAGTCCGAAAGCCGCGGCATGCTCAGCAGCCCGGTCAAGCAGCGGACGATCATCGCGATGGATAATCAGTTCAGCTCCGGTCGCTTTCAGCAGATCACCGTTCCCGCCGATATGGTCAAAGTGACCGTGGGTGTTGATAATCATGGCGACATCAAGCTGATGCTTTTTCAGCTTTTCAAGAATCTGTTCAACGTGGCCTCCGGGATCGATGACGGCAGCTTTTCTGGTTTTCTCGCAGCCGATAATGTAGCAGTTCACGTCAAGCGGGCCGGTGGGTAAAGTATCAAATATCAAGAGTCATCCCCTTTGTCGGTTATCGCAGAGAACAGGTCAAGATTCTTCTCTTTCAGTTGTTCCCCCAGTGTTGCACCGAGTGGCTTATTGAATTTCTGCCGTTTCTCCCGTTGCGGTTTCACCTCGGGCTGCGGTGGAATAAACGCCGGTTCGGCAGGTTTCATCTCCTCAGTCGGTTGAGCTTTGGTCGCCCCTTTATAAAAATAGCGATCGTAAAGACGGTGGTAATTGGTCCAGTTCCCTTCGCGGTCGGGCTCTTTATCGATATGGGTCTGGACCCCGTTGATTTTGGAGTCGAGGTCATCGATAAAATTAAGAATGACCGCTTCAAGAAACTTGGGCCGCTTCGGTGAACCAAAATCGTACTGGCCGTGATGCGACAACAGCAGGTGCTTGATCAGCATCGACAATTCGCCAGGGAAACCATCAATCTGGCGAACATGATCTTCGACCATCTGCACACCGATAACGATATGCCCCAGCAGCTTCCCCTCATCGGTGTAATCGAAAGAGCGACGATACGATAACTCTGCCACCTTGCCGATATCGTGAAGCAACGCTCCGCAGATCAGCAGATCACGATTGACCTGCGGATAACGGGCCGCAACATCGACGGCCAGCCCGACAACGGCGAGGGAATGTTCGAGCAAGCCGCCAAGAAAGACGTGGTGCATCGCCTTGGCTGCCGGAGCCTTACTGTAAAGGGCAAAGAATTCCGGGTCATCAAAGAACGAACGAAGCAAAGCCGCAATATATTGATCGGTCAGAGAATCGAGGATCCGGTCGAGCTCCTGACGCATGTCAGCTTGTGAACGCTTTGAGACCGGAAGGAAATCGCTCAGATCGACGAGATTTTCATCGATCTTTTTCAAATCCTGAACCACTACCTGCATTTTCCCCATGTAGACGCTGGCCTTGGCATTGATCAGGATAAAATCATCCTTGTCAAACTGACGCGAGAACTCATCGACCCGATCCCAGATCCGCCCTTCGACTTCACCGGTCCGGTCCATAAGTTTCAATGTCATGTAGGGCTTGCCGTTCTTCGCCATTGCGGTAATTTTATCACGAACCAGAAAGATTGATTCGATCCGCTCACGCTCTTTGATCTGGTCGACATAAATTGTTTTTTGTTTCATATCGTTCAAATGTCCCCTTTTTATTTGTCTGTGTATCTGTCGATAATCGTTGCTGCCACCTTCATACCATCAATCGCGGCACTCATGATACCCCCGGCATAACCGGCACCCTCACCGGTTGGAAACAACCCTTTGTGACTGAGCGATTCACCGCTTTGATCGCGCAATATCCGCAGCGGCGCCGAGGTGCGGGTTTCAACCCCGATTAGGGTCGCTTCGGGACCGACAAATCCACGCATGCGTCGATTGAACTGCGGCAAAGCCCGGCGCAATCCGGTTGTCACAAATTCGGGCAGGCACAAAGCGAGGTCGGCATGGACAACCGACGGTTGACACGATGAATCGATCGTCCCACCCTGCCCGTTCAAAAACTCAAGCAGAGGCTGGGCCGGAGCATGCCATCCGGCACCGCCAAGGAGATAGGCCGCCCGCTCCCACTTGCGTTGAAACTCAACCCCTGCCAACACATCCGCCGAAGGAAAATCGTCGGTGGAGACCGAAACAACCAATGCACTGTTGGATCGACAAGCGTCACGCTTATAGTCGCTCATCCCGTTGACGACAATTCCACCGCTCTCGGAAGAAGCATTCACGACCGTCCCCCCGGGACACATGCAGAAAGAGTAGATCCCACGACCACTTTCGGGGTCATTCCACGCCAGCCGATAATCGGCCGCTGGCAGTTGTGGATGACTTTTGACGCCATACTGAATCTGGTTGATCAGTTCAAGGGGATGCTCAACCCGTAGCCCGACTGCAAATGCTTTCTGCGCCAGAGCGACCTGTTTATCCGCCAGCAGCTGATATGTATCACGGGCACTGTGCCCCAACGCCAGAATCAACTGGTCACAGAGAATGAGTTCAGACCCATTGATAATGCCACCACTGATGCGACCATTCGACACTTCAAAACCACTCAGCCGACTGGAGAACCGGATATCGACACCGAGGGATTCAAGGTGCCTGCGAAACGTCACCAGCACCGCCCGCAAGCGATCAGAGCCGATGTGGGGTTTTGCCTGCCAGAGAATTTCTTCAGGAGCTCCAAACTCAACCAGCTGTTGCAGAACACGAAACATTCCGGGGTGGTTCACCCGCGTCGTCAACTTGCCGTCAGAAAAAGTCCCCGCTCCCCCTTCACCAAACTGGACGTTGCTTTCGGGATTGAGTGATCCTCCGCTCTGGAAACTCAGGACATCCTGCAACCGCTCAGCAACCGGGCGACCCCGCTCAACCAGGCAAACCTGTGCCCCCGCTTCGGCAAGGGTCAACGCTGCAAACAGTCCGGCGGGCCCCATCCCGGCAACCAGAACCTGAGGCTGAGACGAGCATTTTGAAATATCAACAGATGGAGCAGCTTGAACCGCTGTCAGGGTTGCCAGATGGGTGTTCTGCTGCAAAACAGCCGCGTCATCGGTACAAGTGAATTCAACGGTATATACGCGTAGCACATTTGGTTTCCGTCGGGCGTCAATGCCTTTACGCAGAATCTTCCATGAGAGGATAGAAACGACATCAATCGAGAGAATTTCTGCAATTTTTTCGGGCAGCAAGTCTTCATTTTCATCGAGAGAGAGAGCAATTTCACGCAGTTTCAGAGTCATAAGGACTTAATTGACCTCTTGTGAGGAGAGGGGGATTTCAACACTGAAACGGGCTCCGGAAC
>JAMOPE010000127.1 GCA_027064785.1 Geobacteraceae bacterium | reverse complement strand
CTATCTGAAAAAGAATAATATCATCAGCATCGAAGGGATCGATACCCGTGCCCTGGTTCGGCATATCCGGACTGTCGGGGCACAAACCGGGATTATTTCATCGATTGACACCGACCCCGAAAGCCTGATTGAAAAAGCTCGCAAGGCTCCATCCATTGTTGGCTGTGATTTGGTCAAGCGTGTCACTTGTGAAAAGCCATATCAGGCTCCCGAAGGGTTATGGACGCTTGGTGAAGGTTATGCGGCTCCGGATAGCTCTGCTGCGACCTACAAAGTTGTTGCCTACGATTTCGGTATTAAACGTAATATTCTGCGTAATCTGACATCATTGGGGTGTGATGTGACTGTTGTTCCAGCCTCAATGCCTGCTGCCGAGATCCTTGCTATGAACCCTGATGGCGTTTTTCTGAGTAATGGCCCCGGCGATCCTGAGCCCCTTGATTATGCCCAGCAGAATATCCGTGATTTGATCGGTAAGGTTCCTCTGTTCGGTATCTGTCTCGGTCACCAGCTTCTATCAATTGCTGCCGGTGGCAAAACGTATAAACTTAAATTCGGTCACCGTGGCGGCAATCAGCCGGTTCTCGACTACAAGCGCCGGCAAGTTGAAATCACCTCACAGAATCATGGTTTTGCTGTTGATGAAAACAGCCTCGGGGATAATATCAAGATTACCCATATCAATCTTAACGATAATACAGTTGAGGGGATTCAACTTCTGTCGGCTCCCGCATTTTCGGTTCAATATCACCCGGAAGCCTCACCGGGGCCCCATGATGCTCAATATCTGTTTGATCGCTTTATTGAATTGATGAAAGAGCACAAGAAGGGGGGCTCCAATGCCTAAAAGAACAGATATCAAGAAAATACTGATTATCGGAGCCGGTCCAATTGTTATCGGTCAAGCATGTGAATTTGATTATTCGGGAACTCAGGCTTGTAAAGCATTGAAAGAAGAGGGGTACGAGGTCGTCCTGCTGAATTCCAATCCGGCAACAATCATGACTGATCCTGACTTTGCCGACCGGACTTACATCGAACCCGTGACCCCTGAAGTTCTAACACGGATTATTGCCAAAGAACGTCCTGATGCCATTCTCCCGACACTGGGTGGTCAGACTGCCCTGAATACGGCGGTTTCGGTCGCGGAATCGGGTGTTCTGGATAAATATAATGTCGAATTGATTGGTGCAAAACTTGGTCCGATCAAAAAAGCGGAAGACCGTACTCTGTTCAAGCAGGCGATGGAAAATATCAATATCGCTGTTCCTCGCTCAGGGCTTGCACACAACTACGGTGAAGCGGTTGAAATTATTGAGCAGATCGGGTTTCCTGCGATCATTCGTCCCTCATTTACACTGGGTGGAACCGGTGGCGGAATTGCTTATAACCGCGAAGAGTATGACCGGATGGCACTTGCCGGGATTGATGCCTCACCGACCAGTGAGATTTTGGTTGAAGAGTCGATCATTGGCTGGAAAGAGTACGAACTTGAGGTTATGCGTGACACCGCAGATAATGTCGTCATTATCTGCTCCATCGAGAACCTTGACGCAATGGGTGTACACACCGGTGATTCAATCACAATTGCTCCGGCGCAAACCCTGACCGATAAAGAATATCAGCTGCTGCGAGATGCTTCCTTGAAAATCATCAGGGAAATAGGTGTTGAGACAGGTGGTTCAAATATCCAGTTTGGTATTAATCCAAAAGATGGTCGAATGGTCGTCATCGAGATGAATCCCCGGGTTTCCCGATCCTCGGCACTGGCGTCAAAGGCAACAGGATTCCCGATTGCCAAAATTGCGGCAAAGCTTTCTGTCGGTTATCGCCTCGATGAAATCAAAAACGACATTACTCGTGAGACGCTTGCCTCATTTGAACCGACAATTGACTATGTTGTTACCAAGGTTCCACGCTTTACATTTGAAAAGTTCCCTCAGTCTGACGCAACACTGACAACCCAGATGAAATCGGTTGGTGAAGCAATGGCAATCGGTCGGACGTTCAAAGAGAGTTTGCAGAAAGCGTTGCGTTCGCTCGAAATCGATTCTTATGGGTTTGAAAGCCGTATTTTCAAAAATCCTGCTGATTACGTGAGAAAGATCACCTCGAAAGAACACGATATTCTCACCGAGAAACTTCAGGTCCCCAGTTGGGAGCGACTGTGGTATCTCGCTGATGCAATCCGCTCCGGATTTTCAATCGAGGATATTTATAAACTGAGCGGGATTGATCCATGGTTTGTGTCAAATATCGCCCAGATTATTGAGATGGAGTCGGTGTTATTGACCCACCGCGATCAGATCAATACCGATACACCCGATTTCATCGAGCTGTTACGTGAAGCGAAACAGTATGGTTTCTCAGATCGCCGTCTGGCATTTTTGTGGGGAATCACAGAAGATGATGTTCGTGGACTGCGTCACAAATTATCAGTATTGCCGGTTTATAAGCGGGTCGACACTTGTGGAGCCGAGTTCGAGGCATTTACCCCTTATTTTTACTCGACCTACGAACAGGAGTGTGAAGCCGAACCGACCGATAAACGGAAAATCATGATTCTTGGTGGTGGACCGAACCGGATCGGTCAGGGGATTGAGTTCGATTATTGCTGTGTCCATGGTGCTTTTTCCCTTGCCGGGGCCGGTTTTGAAACAATTATGGTCAACTGTAACCCTGAGACGGTCTCAACCGACTATGACACATCCGATCGTCTCTATTTTGAGCCGTTGACCCTCGAAGATGTTCTGGCCATTGTTGAAACTGAGAAACCCGAAGGGGTGATTGTTCAGTACGGTGGACAGACACCGCTGAAACTTGCTGTCACACTTGAAAATGCAGGAGTTCCGATAATCGGGACTTCCCCTGATGCCATCGATCGGGCTGAAGACCGGGAACGTTTTCAGGCTCTGCTTAATAAACTCAATCTAAAACAACCCGAAAATGGCATTGCCCGAGCGTATGATGAGGCTGAGGTTATTGCTGAACGAATCGGTTATCCGGTCGTCGTCAGGCCTTCCTATGTCCTCGGTGGCCGGGCGATGGAGATTGTTTACGGCGTAGAGCGGTTACGCGATTACATGAAGTATGCTGTCGATGCATCACCTGAACATCC
>JAMOPE010000126.1 GCA_027064785.1 Geobacteraceae bacterium | reverse complement strand
GTTCGCCTCGGATCGCAGACCGGTTCTGGATAAAGTCCTGGAACGCCTCCCCATCACAATTCTCCTTAACTTTTTGTCGATTTTACTGATTCTGGCTGTTTCGATTCCACTGGGAATTGTTTCGGCCGTCCGGCGTAACTCCGGTTTTGATCGCACGACCACCATCCTTGTTTTTACCGGTTTTGCCATGCCGTCATTCTGGCTGGCATTATTGATGATGGACTGGTTTGGCGTCCGGCTTGGCTGGTTGCCTGTCTCGGGATTAAAATCTCTGGGTTACGAGTATTTAAGCTGGAGTGGGCAGCTGATCGACCGGATCAGTCATTTAATTTTGCCGGTGTTTATTTCGGCAATTGGTGGACTGGCGGGGTTCTCCCGCTATATGCGTTCCAACATGCTCGAAGTTATCCGCCAGGACTACATTCTGACGGCCCGGGCAAAGGGGTTGTCGGAGCGGACTGTAATTTACAAGCATGCTTTACGTAATGCGTTGCTTCCGGTTATCACGATCCTTGGCCTGTCCGTTCCGGGACTGATTGGTGGCAGCGTCATATTTGAAACAATTTTTGCCATCCCCGGGATGGGGAAACTTTTTTATGATGGTGTTATGATGCGCGATTATCCGCTCATCATGGGAATACTGGTGATGGGGGCGGTTCTGACTCTGCTGGGAAATCTTCTCGCGGATGTCAGCTATGCCTTAGCCGATCCGCGGATTCGCAACAGTCAGCAGGGTGGAAAGTTAAATTGATGAACAGCGCACAGGGGGAACCATGGAAAGTACAAATCTGTTAGGTGAGATGCTGCTTGAAGCCGGGTTGATCGATCAGTTTCAGCTTGAATCAGCATTGTCAATGCAGCGTAATCTGGGTGGGCAGATCGGTAGCGCATTGGTCAAGCTGGGTTATCTTCCTCAGGAGACGATTGTCGAGTTTCTCGAATCTCAGGAACAGCGCTCCCAGCTTCCGTTGGAGGAGATGGTTCTCTCTCAGCAGATTTTATCATTGTTGCCGCTGGAGCGGATGGAAGAGATGACTGTTATGCCCGTTGAGCTGCGCAAATCAGGGGGCGAAAAAATTCTCCGGGTCGCAATGACCGATCCAGAGAATCTACAACTGATCGACAAGCTGCAATTTATGACGGGTTGTAAAGTTATTCCGATGCGGGCTGCTGCTGAGGAAATTTTACAGGCCATTGATAACAATGCTCCGATTGACCCCCCGGAAGAGGCTGCTGAAGCACCAGCTCCTGATTATGGGAGTGTTGATTTTGCAGCGATTTCTCCTGAAGATCCACGTCTTGATCGTCTCTTGACAGTTCTGACGGAAAAAGGGGTCCTGTGCACTCTTGATGTTGAACGGATAAAGTCTAAATAGATGTTACGACTGCGACGCACATTTTTACTTGATGTTGTCTGGCGACAGTTGCGCCACAATCGAATGGCATTAACCGGTGCCGGAATTGTTCTGGTGATGTTTGTTATGGCTGCTGCCGCTTCATTTGTCAGTACAGACCCTTCTGCTATTGATGTCGGTCAAAGTTTATTGCCGCCCAGTGCTGCTCATCCCCTGGGAACTGATGACTTGGGGCGGGAAGTCCTGGTGCGGATGCTTTATGGAGCACGTATCTCGCTGCTGGTGGGTTTTGTCGCAGTGGGGATTTCAACGGTGATCGGTATTGTCCTCGGGGCTCTGGCAGGGTATTACGGTGGCTGGATTGATGCCCTGGTGATGCGGTTTGTCGACATTATGCTGTGTTTCCCGACATTTTTCCTGATACTTGCTGTGATCGCGTTTCTTGATCCCTCGATCTGGAATATCATGATTGTGATTGGCTTAACCAGCTGGATGGGAGTGGCGCGGCTGATTCGGGCTGAATTTCTCAGTTTGCGCCAGCGCGATTTTGTCCTGGCTGCTCAGGCACTTGGAGCTTCCGATTCACGATTAATTTTCCGGCATATCCTCCCTAATGCCATGTCGCCGGTGCTGGTTTCGGCAACCCTCGGTGTTGCCGGAGCGATTCTGACCGAAAGTGCTTTGTCTTTTCTTGGTATCGGTGTCCAACCACCAACGCCATCGTGGGGGAATATGCTGATCATCGGCAAGCAGACCCTCGGCAGTGCCTGGTGGTTGTCGGTTTTCCCCGGTATTGCCATTCTTATCACTGTTCTTGGCTACAATCTGTTAGGTGAGGGGGTCCGCGATGCCCTTGATCCGAGGTTAAAAGAATAGTGGATGTTCAGGCATTTCTTCAGGGCCGTTTTGCTGCGTTGAATCGACATGATTACGCAGCCGTTTATGCCAGTTATCATTCCGATGCCCCATTTTTGCAGCAGTTTGATGATCTCGAGACCTATCTCTGTTTTGCCCGGCAACAACTTGGCGAGATTAAAGTCAAGAACTGGCAATGTTTACGCCAGCGTTCTGTTGCTGAGCAGAAGGTTGAGGCAATTATTGCGATGGAGATTGTGACTGCCGAAGGTTCCCGGCTTTTTTATGAAATGGCATTGCTGATTGAAACTGCTGATGGCTGGCGCTACCATTCGGCCCAAAAACTTAGTGCTGATGATTATTCGGGCCGCCCTGAACAGCTCGATTTCCGCCATTTTGATGACGTAAACCAGAAGATTCGTTTTTAGATTATGCCTGAACTTCCAGAAGTCGAAACAACCCTGCGGGGAGTTGCTCCTCATATTGTCGGTCACACAATCCTTGAGTGTGTGCTGCGTACCGATAAATTACGTCTCCCCCTTGAGCAAACCCTTTGCGAAGTTCTTCCCGGTCAAACGATCACAAAAGTTGAGCGGCGAGCAAAATATCTACTGCTGTTCTGTGAGCAGGGAACAATTATCCTCCATCTGGGAATGTCGGGAAGCCTACGAGTTCTCCCGGCAGGAACGACCGAGAAGAAACATGATCATGTTGATCTGATTTTTTCATCGGGACAATGTCTCCGATTGACCGATCCACGTAAGTTTGGCTTGTTTATTTTTACCCCGGAAGATCCATATCGGCATAAATTGTTGAATCACCTTGGTCCAGAACCACTAAGTGATGATTTCCACGGTGACTATCTTTATCACACAGCCAGAGGACGCAAGCTGGCAGTTAAGCAATTCATCATGGATCAGAAAACGGT
>JAMOPE010000125.1 GCA_027064785.1 Geobacteraceae bacterium | reverse complement strand
TCCAAATTTAAATCTACTGGGAACCCGTGAACCTGAAGTCTATGGTGCGCAAACACTTGATCAGATTATGACTGCTTTGAAGGAAGAAGCGGCAGATCTCGGGTGCTCTCTAGAGGCATATCAATCTAATCATGAGGGAGACCTGATTGATCGAATTCATCAGGCCTCAAGTGAAGAGATTGCTGGTATTATCATCAACCCCGGAGGGTATACCCACACCAGCATTGCATTGCGTGATGCGATCAGTGGCGTGGCTATTCCTGCAGTTGAAATTCATCTTTCCAATATCTATGCTCGCGAGGATTTTCGCCACCATTCCTATATTGCTCCCGTTGCTGTCGGGCAAATTTCAGGTTTCGGTGCTGCCGGGTACGGATTAGCATTACGTGCATTGTTAGATTATGTACGTAGCCGGGGCAAGAGTGACTAGGCAACGTATAAATAACATCAGGACTCTGCTTGTCAGCGAAAACCTTGACGCTGTCCTGATATTCGGACTGACAAATATACGCTATCTGTGCGGATTTACCGGCACAGATGGCGTTTTGCTTATTAGTGCCGATGAAATTATTTTTTTAACCGACGCACGATATACTGAGCAGGCACGAGATGAAGTGACAGCAACGTGTATTGATTGTTATAAAAACAAACTGAAGGGGGTCGAAGAAAACCTAGCAAGTCGCCATTTCATAAATGTTGGTTTTGATGCCGCATCAATCAGCGTTGCTCTATTTGATGAACTTTCGTCGTTGACTGGTGACAAAATTAACTGGATTCAACTTGGTACTCAGCTCGATCCTTTGCGCGGGTTAAAAGAACAGTCTGAGCTCGATTATTTGAAAGCTGCTGCAACTCTGAATCATCAGGCTTTTGATACGATCTTACCTCGTATTAAAGCGGGTATTACGGAGCGTGAGATTGCGCTTGAACTTGAATTTTCACTGAAACGGCTTGGTGGAGAAGAAAATTCTTTTGATTTTATTGTTGCATCGGGAGTTCGTGGAGCATTACCACACGGTGTTGCCAGTGATAAGGTTATTCACTCTGGTGAATTGGTCACAA
Source organism: Geobacteraceae bacterium (assembly GCA_027064785.1). Taxonomy (GTDB): domain Bacteria; phylum Desulfobacterota; class Desulfuromonadia; order Desulfuromonadales; family Geopsychrobacteraceae; genus Desulfuromusa. The sequence continues at coordinate 15,218 of JAMOPE010000125.1, read as the reverse complement.
TTGATTTTGGCACCCGGGTCGCGGGTTATCATTCGGATGAAACTGTTACCTTTGCTGTTGGTAACGTTGATGGAAACCTTCGACAAATCTTTGATATTGTGTTAGAAGCTCATGATTCAGCATTGTCCATGGTTCAGGCGGGTCTCGCTGTCTGTGACCTTGACGCAATCGCTCGTAATTATATTGCATCAAAGGGGTATGGAGGGTATTTTGGCCATAGTTTAGGGCATGGGGTTGGACTGAATGTTCACGAATATCCGACCGTTTCATCACGCTCTGATGCCATATTATCTGAAGGTATGGTTATAACAATTGAGCCAGGCATTTATCTGCCTGAAATTGGTGGTGTCAGAATAGAGGATACTGTTGCTGTCACCGCCCACGGATGTGAAGTTCTGACTTCCATTCCAAAACAATTCAGACAATTAGATTAAAAATTACAGGAGGAAACATAATGGAACTGAAAGATCTGAAAACTTTGATCAAGCTGATTACCGATACTGATATCACTGAGTTCAATATGGAAAATCAGGAAGAAAATATTCATATCAAGCGTGGTCCAGATAAAGAAATTGTCCATGTTGCTGCTCCAGCAGTTGCCGCTGCTCCTGCCGCTGCTCCTGCCGCTGCTCCTGCCGCTGTGGCGCCGGCAGCTGAAGCAGCCGCTGCAAACGACAAATATGATGTTGTTCCTTCTCCGATGGTTGGAACTGTTTATCGTAAGCCGTCCCCGGAGGCTGATCCCTTTGTTAAAGTGGGTGATATCGTCGAAGCGGGTCAGACCTTATGCTTGGTTGAAGCAATGAAGTTGTTCAATGAAATTGAAGCAGAGTTTAAATGCAAGATTATTGAAATTGTTAAGGATGATGCGACTCCGGTTGAATTTGGAGAAACTCTCTTTCTGGTCGAGCGCCTGTAGTCTGTCGGACCTCGAAAGGGGACAGCCCCTGTCCGATCACGATTTACATTCCGTTAAAAACAGGATTGCGCAAGTCAGGAGTTGATAAATATGTTTCATAAAATACTTATAGCAAATCGCGGTGAAATCGCTCTGCGGATTATCCGTGCTTGTAAAGAGATGGGAATTAAGTCCGTCGCTGTTCACTCTGAGGCAGACCAAGAGGCTTTGCACGTCAGTCTGGCAGACGAGAGTATCTGTATCGGCCCGACGGCAAGTGCTGACAGTTATCTCAATATGAAAGCGATTATCAGTGCTGCAGAAATTGCTGATGCTGATGCGATTCACCCGGGCTATGGTTTTCTCTCTGAAAATGCTGAGTTTGCAGAAGTCTGTGAGCAGTGTGGCATTACTTTTATTGGGCCAACGGCCGATAATATGCGGCGTATGGGTGATAAAATTTCTGCCCGCCAAACAGTGACCGATGCCGGCGTTCCTATTCTTCCGGGAACCAATAAAAGCATTGAGACCGTTGAGGAAGCTCAGGAAATAGCCGATGGGATCGGTTATCCGGTTATTATCAAAGCCTCTGCCGGTGGTGGTGGTCGTGGTATGAAGATTGTCCATTCTCCGGCGTCTCTTGGAAATGCTTTGGCAACTGCCCGTACCGAGGCACAAGCTGGTTTTGGGAAGGCTGATGTTTACATCGAAAAGTTCTGTGAGCATCCCCGTCACGTTGAAATTCAGATTCTTGGTGACAAGCATGGGAATGTTATTCATTTGGGTGAACGTGATTGCTCTATTCAGCGTCGTCATCAGAAACTGATTGAAGAGTCGCCCTGTCCGGTACTTTCTCCCGAGTTGCGCGAGGAAATGGGTTCCTGTGCGGTTGCTGCAGCTAAGGCGGTTGGTTACTCAAGTGCCGGGACAGTTGAATATCTCCTAGATACTGACGGTAAATTCTATTTCATGGAAATGAATACCCGGGTTCAGGTTGAGCATCCGGTGACCGAAATGGTCACAGGCGTTGATATTATCAAAGAGCAGATCAATTCTGCTGCAGGGCTACCGCTACGTTACAGGCAGGAAGATATTACGATTTCCGGTCACGCAATCGAATGTCGGATCAATGCCGAAGATCCTGAGAAATTTACTCCCTTCCCGGGTAAAATTACCGGTTATCATACCCCTGGTGGTATGGGAGTGCGGATTGAAAGTGCTATGTACGATCAGTATATTGTCCTGCCGCACTACGATTCGATGATCGGTAAACTGATTGTTCATGCCGATACCCGTGAAGAAGCGATTAAGAGAATGGCATGTGCTCTTGATGAGTATATCATTGAGGGGATTAAAACGACGATACCATTCCATCAGAAGATGATGGCGAATAAAGAATTTAATGATGGTAACTTTGATACCAACTTTCTTGAGCGGGTTAAAATTTAACCTTTCTCGGTGAGATTGATTCAATGGCAGGTGGGACTTTTCCCGCCTGTTGTTGGTTTGGGATAAGACTTTCTGTTTATGGTTGCAGCGGCAAAATTACGTTTAGGATATATCCCGTATCTGAATTGCGTTCCCTTCTTCCATTTTCTTCGTGAAACTGGATTTCAGGGAACCTATGTCTCGGGTGTGCCGGCGGAACTTAACCGGATGTTACAATGCGGTCAGCTTGATGTCAGCCCCTCCTCGTCCTTCGAATATGCGCGTCACTGGCGAGATTATCTGCTTCTTCCTAACCATTCGATTTCTTCGGTGCAACAGGTCAAGAGTGTTCTGTTGTTTTCACCCGTAGATGTGGAAGAGCTCGATGGTCGTAATATCGCGATAACGGGCGAGTCAGCGACGTCTATCAATTTGATGCGGGTTATTCTCCGGGAGTTTTATCAGCTTCAAGATGTTTCTGACAGTGTTCCGGATGAAAAGATTGAACAACTTATCTGCCAAGGTACACCGGCACTTTTGATTGGTGACCGTGCTTTACAGTTAGCTGCTGATTGCCCCGCCGGGACGAAAATATTCGACCTCGGGGAAATCTGGTATCAAAATACCGGTCTCCCGTTTGTTTTTGCCCTGTGGATGATCTGTCGTAAATCCATCAGTGCTCATTCTGATGATTTGGCTCTGCTGGGGGAACAGTTAACCCGGGCACGTGCGCGTCTCGATGAACAGAGCCTCGCTATCGCGACATCAGTTGCCGGAAAGGTTGGTCTGACCGCTGAGACTATTGTGGATTACTGGCAAACAATCGATTATCATCTAGAGAACGATCATCTGAAAAGCTTAAACCTGTTTTTTAGTCTTTGTAAGAAATATCGGCTTCTTGATGAAGAACCGGAACTTTTGTTTTGGAACTGTTGACCTTATGATTTTACGGAGTGTCATTTTATGATTAAAAGTATGACCGGTTACGGTTGTGGCCAGGCGGAAATCAATGACTTGTCATTTTCTGTCGAAATAAAAACGGTCAACCATCGTTATGCTGATATCAGTATCAAATCACCACGTTTTCTTTCTTCTCTGGAAACAGAGATTAAAAAACGGGTACAGAAGGTTTTAAAACGGGGAAAGATAGATCTGTTTATCACTCAAAATCATACCGCAACGTTGACAAACAGGCCGGTTGTCGATGAACTGGCGGCAAAAGCGTATGTGGAAGCATTTCAGGCTTTAAAACAGGTGAGCGGACTATCGGGTGAAATAAGTCTTGAATTTCTGGCCGGGCAAAAAGATGTCATGGTTATGAAGGATGTCGAATTCTCGCAGGATGATCTGAGAGAGTGTCTGGATATCGCAATTGACGATGCTCTTGCTGCAATTCAGGACATGCGTCAAAAAGAGGGAGAGGCGACGGCGATTGATATTGTGAATCGTCTCGATTTTCTTGCCCAGTCACTGCTCGAAATTGAGAAACTGGCTGCACTGGTCCCCATCGAATGGCAGAAAAAATTACAGGAGCGGTTGGGACGCCTGTTGGAAAATGATGGTGACCCGCAACGGATAGCCCAGGAAATTGCTATTTTTGCCGACCGCTGTGATATCAGTGAAGAGGTGACACGTTTTAACAGCCACCTTAGCCAGTTTCGTGAGCTTTTACAGGGAGATGAGCCCGTTGGTCGTCAACTCGATTTTTTAGTTCAGGAGTTGAATCGGGAAGCAAATACTATGGGATCGAAGTCAAACGATTCAACTCTCACTCGCCACGTTGTGACATTGAAAGCGGAGTTGGAAAAAATACGCGAACAGGTACAGAATATTGAATAAAATATCAGCGGCAGAAGGAATCCTTTTTGTTGTTTCTGCCCCATCCGGCGCAGGAAAAACCTCTCTGTGCCGAGAATTGGTTGACAGTTTTCCTGATTTACGTCAATCTATATCGTTTGCAACGCGAAAACGTCGTCATGGTGAAGCTGATGGAGTTGATTACCATTTTGTAGACTCCGACACATTCCGGAGCATGGTCGATCAAAAGCAGTTTGCCGAGTGGGCTGAAGTTCACGGTAACTATTACGGGACATCGTTGCAATCGCTTGAGGGTGCTGCCAAAGGTGGAATTGATTTACTGCTTGATATCGATTGTCAGGGTGCGGCACAGATCAAGAATAACTTTCAGCAGGGGGTGTTTATTTTTATCCTCCCTCCTGATTACGAAGAATTGGAAAAACGGCTCCGCCATCGTGGTACGGAGACCGATGACGTGATTGAGCGACGTCTGGCGAATGCACGGAAGGAGATACCTGAGGCGCGGTGGTATGATTATCTTGTCGTCAACGATAATTTTCAGGCTGCCAGAGATCGTTTGATTGCAATAGTGACTGCGGAACGTTGTCGTAGCGACCGCAATGTCCACTTGTTAGATAAGTTTACGTTTGAAGGAGATAAATAGATGGCACGTGTTACCGTAGAAGATTGTCTTGATGTTATTCCTAACCGTTTTTTGCTCGCCATGGTCGCTGCTAAGCGCTCTAAGCAACTTTATAAAGGTGCAGAGCCTTTGATCGAGAACAAGTCGGGCAATAAAAAAATTGTTGTTGCTCTTCGTGAGATCGCAGCCGGCAAGGTCGAGTTTGATATCCCGACAAAAAAACGTTAGATTTAATGATGGCTTCCCCCTTTACAGCGTGTGAAGGGGAGGGCCTTGTCTGTCTGTTCTCCCACGTTGAGTCCGATTTCTCCGGCCGCAGCTATGATGACAATCGAACAAATCAACGAACAAATTCAAAATAACAATCTACAGGTTGACTCTGACCTGTTGAAACGTGCCGCTGACTTCTGTGCCCGAGCACATCACGGGCAGGAAACTGCCGACGGTCGCGACCATCTGCAGCACTCCCTCGAAATAGCCTCTATTCTCACTCGCTTGAAAGTTGATGAAACGACTCTTATTGTAGGAATTCTTCACGATTCATTGTTGGCAGGACGTGCAACGAAAGAAGAACTGCGCAACGAGTTTGGTGACGAAATCCTTCACTTGGTTGAAACTGGAAACAAAATCAGCAACATTCCTTATCGCCAGAGTAATCGTCAGCAGGTCGAGAGTTTTCGCAAGATGTTTGTCGCGATGGCGCGAGATCTGCGGGTTATCCTTGTTTATCTTGCGGATCGTTTAAGTGATATGCGGAATATTGGAAACCGCCGTGAGCAGGATCAGCAGGCATACGCCAGAGAGACACTTGAAATTTATGCTCCTCTTGCGAACCGTTTGGGGATTAGCTGGCTGAAGGGTGAGTTGGAAGACCTTTCGCTGAAAGTTCTTGAACCTGAAAAGTATGAGGCCTTAGCACAGAAAATTTCTGCTCACAAAGAAGAGCGGGGGGAATATGTTGCGACGGTTCGCGACAAGATTTGTGCGCTGCTTGAAGAAAATAATTTAAAAGGTGAGGTCACTGGACGCTTTAAGCACTTCTATTCTGTCTACCGGAAAATGGAGCGTACCGGGGTTGGTCTCGATCAAATTTATGACCTGACCGCTTTCCGGGTGCTGGTTGATTCTGTACGCGAATGTTATGAGGTCCTCGGGTTGGTTCATGCGACCTGGAAGCCGATCCCCGGTCGGTTTAAAGACTATATTGCTATGCCAAAGACCAATATGTATCAGTCGTTGCATACGACTGTCATCGGTCCTTATGCCAAGCGTATGGAAATCCAGATCCGAACCCGGGAGATGCATCGGATTGCTGAAGAAGGTGTCGCGGCTCACTGGAAGTATAAAGAAAACGGTGCTGTTGCGGTAACGGGTCGGGATGATCAACGTTTCAACTGGTTACGGCAGGTCCTCGAGTGGCAGCGTGATGTAAGTACCGAACGAAATTCTTCGGATGTCTCATCCATCGATCTCTTTCCTGAAGAAGTCTATGTTTTTACTCCGAACGGTGATGTGAAAGAACTCCCGCAAGGGGCGTGTCCTATCGATTTTGCCTATGCAATCCACACCGACGTTGGCAGTCAGTGTGTTGGAGCAAGGATTAACGGCAAACTTTGTCCCATTAAAACAGAACTGAAGAATGGCGATATTGTTGAGGTTCTAACGTCTGCTCATCAGACTCCAAGTAAGGATTGGCTCTCATTTGTCAAAACCTCGAAGGCGCGGAATAAGATACGCCACTGGGTAAAAACAGAACAGCGCGAACGAAGTATTGAGATGGGGCGCGAGTTGCTTGAAAAAGAGTTGCGAAAACATCAATACAGCTTAAAACGGGCGATGGCACTGAAGAGCTTTTCCCAGGCAGTTGATGAACTCGGATTTAAATCGGCAGATGATATTTTTGCTGCGATTGGCTATGGAAAGCTTTCTGCCGGTCAGATTGTTTCTCATGCTCTGCCTAAGGATGAACAAAAGGCTCTGCCGGGAAAAGCAAGTGCTCTGGGAAAAGTTCTCAAGAAGATTACTCGTCGGAAGCCGCAAAGTGCCATTCTGATTGGCGGAATAGATAATGTCATGGTCCGTTTTGCCAATTGCTGTAATCCCTTGCCGGGTGAACCGGTTACCGGTTTTATCACTCGCGGTAGGGGGCTAGCTGTTCATGCCGTCGATTGTCCGCAAGTTCAGGCCAGTGATCCTGATCGGCGCATTGATGTTGAATGGGATATGCAACGTAAAACCACCCGCCCGGTTAAGTTACAAGTCCTTTGTTCTGATGTAAAAGGGATGTTGGTCGGTATTTCCGGAGCGATCGCTGATGCCGATGCGAATATAGTCAGTGCCAGTGTTCACGCTCGTGGTGATAAAAAGGGACGAAATCTTTTTGAAATCGATGTCGAGAACCTCGAACACCTGAATCGGGTGATTCGTGAGATCAAGAAGGTGAAAGGTGTCACAAAGGTTGAGCGGATCAGAAACTGATTTGAGACGATAGAATTAACAGGAGACAGTGAAATGAAAATAGAAAAGGTCGCGACAGAAAGTGCCCCCGCTGCAATAGGGCCATATTCTCAGGCAATAAAGGCTGGTAGCTTTCTCTATTGCTCTGGACAGATCCCGTTGATTCCCGGAACCGGAGAGTTAGTACCGGGTGGTATTGTTGAACAGACGGTCCAGGCTCTTGATAATCTGTGTCAGGTGCTGGCTGCTGCCGGAGTCGATTTTAGTACTGTGGTGAAGACAACTATTTATCTTGCGGATCTAAGTGATTTTGCAATTGTTAACGATATTTACGCCGGATACTGCACTGATATTGCACCGGCCCGGGTGACTGTCGAGGTTGCCGGGTTGCCCAAAGGGGCACTGGTGGAAATTGATGCCGTAGCCTGGTTAGGTTAGCTTTGGTTGAGGTCAGATTGTTTTTGATGGGAAGTTTGACGACAAAAAGGGATGGTCATTATGACCATCCCTTTTTGTTAGATTGTTTGTTGCCGTCTTTAAATCAGACGACTTTTTGTACTTTGTTGGAGCGGATGCAGCGGGTGCAGACCTTTATGGTTTTCACCGAACCGTTCTGAATGGCCCGGATCTTTTGCAAATTCGGCTTCCATACAGTACGAGTTTTGTTGTGTGCGTGGCTGACATTATTTCCGGTAACGGGTTTCTTCCCGCAGATTTCACAAATTCTTGACATCTCTTCAATCCTCCTGAAAGTTTCGAACGCGCATTACTAGCATATATTGTTCATTGTTGCAAATGTTTTCAGTTGTTTTTATCGGGCAAATTATCGTGTCCGAAAACAATTATCCCATTTTCCCGTAGTATTGCTGTTGTAACCCCAATTCCAGTAACCAGTGCTTCATTACGATATATTTTTTCTGTTCCACACGATGGACTGCGTTGCTGCAATATTGCTTGAGTACAGCCGCTGAGTTGGGCAACCTTAAGGGTTTCCTGGGCACCGTGGAGAAACTCCTTTGTGACATTCTGCCCCTGCTCATCGGTCAGTTGTCCTTTTGATACTCTGACCGCATCACCGTCACCACGGGAAAACCAACACTTTGGGCGGGGTGTTGGAAGTCCTGCCAACTGCTCCGGGCAGACTGGAACCGGTATTAATTTGTTGTCACGAAGGTAGTCGATCACGTTCTGACAACGATTGTCGGTTCCGTCATAGCGAGTTTTTAAGCCAAGTAAGCAACTGCTGACAAGAATTGGTCGCATGTTGTTACTACTTTCTACTGCAATGGTGGATTGACTTGTGCCGTTTCGACGCGGCTGCAACCCTTAATTTTAACTTGTCGTTGATCAAGATGAATGCGACCTTCGGCAAACCATTGGATGACTTGTGGATAAATTTTATGTTCCTGAACCAGAATTCGCGCGGCTAAGGTATCTTCCGAATCATCAGCAAGAACCGGCACAACAGCCTGGGCAATAATCGGTCCGGTATCAACCCCGCCATCGACAAAGTGGACGGTACATCCCGAAAATTTTGCTCCATAATCGATGGCTTTTTGCTGGACATGAAGTCCGGGAAAAGCCGGCAGCAGAGCAGGGTGGATATTGATAATTCGCTGTGGAAAAGCTTCTAAGAAAGGTTCTGTTATGATGCGCATAAAACCGGCAAGGACAATCAGCTCCGCTCCAGACTTTTGCAGCTTCGCGACAACCGCCCGATCAAAATCCTCCCGTTTCCCAAAGGTGCGGTGATCGATACAGACCGTCGAAATACCTGCACGCTCAGCACGCTCCAGTGCTCCTGCTCCGGGATTATTACTGATGACCAGCTCTATGGTTGCATCAAGACACCCTTGGCTGCACTGATCGATAATTGACTGCAGGTTTGTTCCGCCACCTGATGCCAGGACGGCCAGTTTTATTTTTTTAGTCGCCATTTATATGAATGAACTCGTCAGTGTGGGACTTAGATCAGTTCGACAGCAGGTGTCTCGGCCTGAGCAATTTCGCCGATCAGCCATGCTTTTTCATCAAGGCCCGATAGTCGGCTGAGGATGTCTTCTGTCTCATCGGCCGGAACAACGAGAATCATCCCGATTCCGTAGTTGAAGGTCCGGTACATCTCGTCTTCGGGAATATTTCCGCCATTACGCAGCAACTCAAAAATTGGCTGTTTGTCCCAGCTGTCGCGGTTAATCATTGCTTTACAGTGCTTCGGCAAGACACGCGGAATATTTTCAAGCAATCCACCCCCGGTAATATGGGCGATTCCCTTAATATCAAAATCGCGGATCAGGTTGAGAATGCTTTTGACGTAGATCCGGGTTGGGGTCAGGAGTGTTTCTCCGAGAGGGGCGTCGAACCCCTCCGGCTGAGTATTGAGATCGAGGTCTAAAGTCTCGAGGATAATTTTTCGGGCAAGGGAAAAACCATTAGAGTGGAGCCCTGTTGATGCAATACCAATGATTTTGTCACCCTTGGTAATAGTTGACCCATCGATGATTTTATCGTTATCGACAACACCGACAGAGAACCCTGCGAGATCGTATTCCCCTCCGGCGTACATACCGGGCATTTCTGCGGTTTCACCGCCGAGCAGCGCACAGTTTGATTGCTTACAACCTTCTGCGATCCCTTTAACGACATCAACCGCCTGTTCAGGAGACAGTTTTGCTGTTGCAAAATAGTCGAGAAAGAAAAGCGGTTCGGCCCCCTGGACAATGATATCGTTGACGCACATGGCAACCAGATCAATTCCCACGGTGTCATGTTTGTCGAGCATGAAGGCGAGTTTTAGTTTAGTCCCGACACCATCGGTTGCGGCAACGAGCGTTGGACGTTGATATTTGCTGCTATTGAGAGAAAACAAGCCGCCGAAGCCACCAATGTCAGTGAGAACCTCGGGACGGGATGTTTCCTTGACCAAGGGCTTGATCAGGTCGACAAAGTGATTTCCCGCATCGATATCAACACCGGCATCTTTGTAAGTTATCGGTTTATTGTCACTCAAAATTCAACTCCTTAGCTGGAATCAGATCGTGTGGATCGGGTCTAAAAACGGTCGGCATTAGACCACCCGATTGTCAGCATGTCAATGGTTTGCCATGAGTTTTTCCAGTGAAAATCTCTATGACAGGTCGTTTATCTTTCTCTGTATCGGAAGATTGAAATATGTTAGCTTTAGCCGATTTTGTTTTGAGTGATTTTAGCATAAAAAACAGATGTCTGAGTAGCTAATGACGATAAAAAAAAGTCAAATTCGTTCAATGACGATGAATGATCTGAATGGGGTCTTAGCTGTTGAAAACGCCTGCTACCCTGTCCCGTGGACAGCCGGGCAATTTGTTGATGAACTTGAGAATCGTGTTTCATCGATTCTGGTTTGTGAAACTGATGGCGAAATTGCTGGATTTATCTGTTATTGGTTGATTGCCGGTGAGATGCAGATCCTTAATGTCGCAACAGCCCCGCAAATGCAGCAGCAGGGTATTGGTGAGCGACTGTTGAATCAGGCTTTTCACGCCTGCCGCCAGGCGGGTCTCGTATCCGCGTGGCTTGAAGTGAGGGCAGGTAATAGCAATGCTATCAGGCTTTATCAACGGAACGGCTTTGAACAAAATGGTATCCGTCGGGGGTATTATCGTGATGGTGAAGATGCGTTACTGATGGTGAGAGAGTTTGAAAAAAATCAGGAGAAAAATGAATGAAGGATTTTAAAACTATTGTTCTGTCGAATCAGGAAATTTCTCCCGGTTATTTCCGGATGAAAATTCTTGCTCCGGGTTACAGCCAGCTGGCCCAACCGGGACAGTTTGTTATGTTTCGGGTGCAGAGCTCCATGCAACCATTGTTGCGTCGTCCGTTTGGAATTTTCCGGGTTGGTTTCATGGCTGCCGATTGTGACGAGATGGCTCCGAAAGAATTTATTGAAATCATTTACAAGGTTGTCGGCAGCGGGACAGAAATTATGAAGGATCTCCATTCCGGTGACCCCGTCGAATTACTTGGTCCGCTGGGGAAGGGATTTGACTCCGGTGACCCGACGGAAGAAAAAATTCTTGTGGGCGGCGGAATCGGGCTGGTTCCTCTTTACATGCTTGCTGAAGAACTGGTGAAGAAATCCAAAGTGAGATTGTTGATGGGGGGGCGTACCCGCGATGACATTATTACCGTGACCGAATTTGAGCGGCTGGGGGTTGAAACCTATGTGTCGACCGAGGATGGCAGCCTTGGCGAAGAGGGACTGGTGACTCAGGTTTTGGAGCGCAAGCTCGATAAATATCCCAACGTGACAGTTTTTGCCTGCGGTCCGATGCCAATGATTGAGGCGGTTGAAAAAATCTGCACAAACCGCGCTGTTGCTTTGCAGGTCTCTCTTGAGGCATTGATGGCGTGTGGCGTTGGCGCCTGTCTTGGTTGTGTTGTTATGGGGGCAGAACACTCGGATGATAATCCTCAGTATTTGTGTACCTGTACTCAGGGACCAGTCTTTGCGGCTGATGAACTCGATTGGAACAAAAATAAAGTGGTTGCTACCGGATGTGGAGGTGGCTGTAAATGAGTAAGCATGTGGAAAAGATATTGCGGCCGAAGCTGGCTGTTGAAATTGCCGGGATAAAGTTGAAGAATCCGATTATGCCGGCCTCGGGCACCTTTGGTTATGGTGAAGAATATGCTCCGTATCTTGATTTGAATCAGCTGGGGGCGGTTGTGACCAAAGGGATGTCTCTCAACCCCAAGGCGGGCAACAATACTCCGCGTATTTGTGAAACTGTCAGCGGGATGCTCAACGCGATTGGTCTGCAGAATGTCGGTGTCGATGCCTTCATTGAGAAAAAGATGGTCTTTTTACAGCAGTATGATACCCCGGTTATCGTCAACTTTTTTGGTAATACGCAGGAAGAATATGGCGAAGTCGCTGCCCGACTTGATGATGTGCCGGGTGTTGCTGCGTTGGAAATGAATATTTCATGTCCCAATGTTAAACACGGCGGGATTGTTTTCGGGACAGATCCCGGAGCTGCGTCGGCTGTTATCTCGCTGGTGCGGAAGAAAACAACCAAGCCGCTGATTGTTAAATTAACTCCCAATGTTACCGATATTCAGGTGACCGCCCGGGCGGCAGAAGAGTCGGGGGCCGATGCCCTAAGCCTCATCAACACCCTGACCGGGATGGCGGTGGATGTCAAAACACGTAAACCGCGACTCGCCAATACGATTGGTGGCCTTTCCGGCCCGGCTATCCGACCGATTGCAGTACGGATGGTTCATCAGGTGGTGCAGGCGGTCGATATCCCGGTTATTGGGATCGGTGGTATCACGCGGGCGATGGATGCGCTTGAATTTCTTATCGTTGGTGCCAAAGCAGTTCAGGTCGGGACTGCCAACTTTGTTGATCCTAAGGTCATGGCAACAATTATTGCTGATCTCGAAACGTTCTGTTGTGAAGAAGGAATCTCCGATATTAATGATCTGATCGGATCTTTGGAGCTTTAATCTTTATGGATGTTATCGCAACCCACGTTAATGCTGATTTTGATGGCCTCGGTGCCATGATTGCGGCAAAACGTCTCTATCCCGATGCGGAACTGGTGTTTCCCGGCGGGCAGGAGAGTGGTCTACGCGATTTTCTTCTTCACAGTACCCTTTATGCTTACGGAATCAAACGAAGCCGTGACATCGATCTTGATAAAGTCACGCGGTTGATTCTGGTTGATGTCCGCAGCTCAATCCGGATTGGTCATTTTGCCGATATTCTTGATCGCGATGGTCTTGAAGTCCATATTTATGATCACCATCCTGCCGATGAATATGTCATTCATGGTGACATTGAATACATCCGCGATGTCGGTGCAACGACGACGATTATGGCGCAGTTGTTTGTCGAAAGGGGAATTGTCCCGACTGCCGATGAAGCAACGATGATGATGCTCGGACTGTACGAGGATACCGGTCACCTCCTTTTTACCGGGACAACTCCCGCCGATTTCCAGGCCGCCGCTTTTCTCCTTGAACATGGCGCCCAGTTAAATACCGTCGCCGATTTTCTGGTACGTGAGTTGACCTCGGAGCAGATTGATCTGCTCAATGCTTTATTGAAATCGTGTCAGAACAAAACGATCAATGGCGTGAATGTCACGATTGCTTATGCATCGATTGATTATTATGTCGGCGATATTTCAACGCTTGTTCACAAACTGAAAGATATTGAAAATCTCGATATCCTGATTGTTGCAGTCAGGATGGATGACCGGATTTTTCTGGTTGCCCGATCACGATTGCCGGAAATCCATGTCGGTGAGTTTCTCCGTGAATTTGGCGGTGGTGGTCATGCCTTTGCCGCATCAGCAACCGTCCGTGACGTGCCGTTGCCGCAACTTCTCGATCGCGTCGAAGAATTACTGCCCGCGTACGTTCGGGGTCGTTGTGAAGCCCGTGATTTAATGTCGACGCCGGTCAAAGCATTGCCGGTGACGACGACAATTGCCGCGGCTCGCCATCTGATGACCCGCTTTAATTTCAATGCGATTCCGATACTCAACGACCAGCAGAAAGTCGTCGGGATTATCACCCGTCAGGTGGTTGAAAAAGCAGCTCATCACGAATTATTGGAGATGTCTGTCGGCGAAGTAATGAATACCGATTTCCAGATCGTTCCTCCCGATGCATCGTTGGCTGAATTGCAACAGGGGATTATAGAGCATAATCAACGGTGTGTTCCGGTTGTTGATGATGGCGTTCTGGTGGGGGTTGTCACCCGGACCGATCTGCTGCGCTATATGCTGGGGGATCAACCGCTGTTTAGTGATCAACCACAAGATCTGCTGCTGGCGCGGGGGCTGCAGCTCAAACAAAAGAACTTACGCCGTCTGCTGGAAACCCATCTGCCCGAGCAAATCAGAGCGGTCCTGCAGCATGTGGCAGCTGTCGCGGAAGTTCAAGAGGTTGAAGTCTACTTGGTCGGTGGTTTTGTCCGAGACTTGTTATTGCGGCGCAAGAACCTTGATATTGATATTATGGTCGGGGGAGACGGTATTGCATTTGCTGAGGCCTTTGCCCGTGAAGAAAAATGTCGGGTGCGGACTCACGAAAAGTTTGGCACCGCCGTCATCATTTTTGAAGATGGTTTTAAAATTGATGTCGCTTCGGCACGGCTCGAATATTATGATCGCCCTGCAGCATTGCCGCAGATCGAGTATGCCTCTATTCGTCACGATCTTTATCGTCGTGATTTCACTATCAATACACTGACGATATCATTAAATCACGACAGCTTTGGTCAGATGCTTGATTTTTTTGGCGGCCAGCGTGATCTAAAAGAAAAAGCGATTCGGGTTCTCCATAATCTGAGCTTTATTGAAGATCCCACCCGCTTGTTTCGTGCCGTCCGCTTTGAACAGCGTCTTGGCTTCCGTATCGGACGTCAGACTGAACGACTCATGCGCAGTGCTGTTCAGTTGAAATCGGTGCGTAAAATTTCCGGGTTAAGAATCCTCCACGAAATGGAACAGATTCTCGATGAGCCCCGTGTTGTTGCAGCTTTAAAGCGTCTGGATCAGTTTGACCTGCTGATTTTTATTGACCCTGATCTCCATTTTGAAGAGCGGACTGCCAGTCTGTTTGTTGCTGCAGAGCGGGCGAGTAGCTGGTTCGACCTTCTCTATACCGGGGAGACTTATCGCCGCTGGCTGCTGTATTTATTTTGCCTGTTTGATCGTTTATCTCCTCCGGCAGTTGAGCGGGTCAGTCAATGGCTGGGAATGGCGGCCGGTGATCGAGAAATTCTACTGGGTGAGTTGCCACAAGCAAAGCAACTGCTTCACGAAATAAACCGGAATGATCACAAAAGTCACGAACCCCAAAATAGTGATATTTATTT
This sequence comes from Geobacteraceae bacterium, assembly GCA_027064785.1. GTDB lineage: Bacteria > Desulfobacterota > Desulfuromonadia > Desulfuromonadales > Geopsychrobacteraceae > Desulfuromusa. Next base: position 116 of record JAMOPE010000125.1, on the reverse strand, counting down.
ATGGTTCAAAGGTTTTTCGATTGAGACAATCCTCTATTTGATGGCACGCAGTAAAAATGAGCGTTTCCGTAAGTGGATTTCTCTTTATATGACCGATTTGCGTAAGAAAAAGATCA
>JAMOPE010000124.1 GCA_027064785.1 Geobacteraceae bacterium | reverse complement strand
GATCCCATCTCCCAAAGCAGAACCATTCAAACGCTGGCTGGCTAAAGTTGGTTATGAGCGAGTGCAGGAAATTGAAGACCCTGAACTGGCAACTAAACGCACTCGAGAGCTGTATCAGGCCAAAGGTTATTCTGATGCATGGATTGAAAAGCGGATGCGCGGCATTGCTGTTCGGGCTGAATTAACTGAAGAATGGAAGAATCGCGATGTTGGTGATAGCCGAGAATATGCCATTTTAACGGCAGAAATATCTAAAGCAGCTTTTGGGGTAACACCGTCAGAGTACAAACAGCTCAAGGGATTGCAGCGGGAAAACTTGCGAGATCACATGGATGATTTGGAACTGATTTTCTCCATGCTCGGTGAGGCTGCGACGACGGAAATCACCCGGACACAGGATGCACAGGGTTTCGATGAAAACCGTACTGCTGCTCATAAGGGCGGTAAAATTGCCGGTGATGCACGGGAAAAACTAGAAAAAGAGTCAGGGCGCAAGGTGGTATCGGGGGAAAATTATTTGGATGCACCTGAAAAGCAGAAACGGTTGGAGCGAAGAGATTGATCAGGGTTAATGTTGAGGCATGGCTGCAGAAAGTAAGCAAATGAACGTTGTTGTTTTTGATACCGAAACCACCGGGCTGTCGCCATTCCAAGGGGATCGCATAATAGAGATCGGTGCGGTGAAATTGATAGATTACGCAGAGGTAGATGAATTTCACAGCCTAATCGATGCCGGGGTTCCCATTTCCCCACAGGCTCAGTCAGTACATGGCATCAGCAGAAAGATGTTGTGTGGTCAGCCTAAACCAGAAGAAGTTTTTACTAGTTTTTTCAACTTCATAACTAATTCTACGTTGGTCGCTCACAACGCATCCTTTGACCAACGTTTTTTAGTTGCGCAGTTCACTTCATTGAATTTGCCCCTGCCAGCACGATTTGAATGTACTTTAAGACTCAGCCGTCGCTACCTGCAATTGTCGAACTATCGACTGGAGACTGTTTATCGTCACCTCGGTGGAAGAATAGATACATCAATTCAACGCCACCGGGCGTTGGATGATGCGAAAATGGCAGCGTTTGTATGGGTGGAGTTAAACAATAGAGGATGAAATGAAACAATTTACACCGACAGAAATGAAGACCATTCTCCATTCTAAACGGGCGAATCTCTACTACCTGGAGCATTGCCGGATATTGGTCAATGGTGGGCGGGTTGAATATGTAACCGACGAAGGGAAACGGTCTTCATATTGGAATATCCCTATTGCCAATACCACAACGCTGCTACTCGGTACTGGTACTTCAATCACTCAGGCTGCTATGCGTGAATTGTCGAAAGCTGGCGTTTTGGTCGGATTCAGTGGTGGTGGCGGAACACCACTGTTTAGTGCCACCGAGCGGGATACTGATATTATTTGGTTTTCTCCTCAAAGTGAATATCGGCCAACTGAATATCTGCAAGCATGGGTATCGTTCTGGTTCACTGATAACCTCCGCCTTGAAGCGGCAAAAATGTTTCAGCAAGCAAGAATTGCCCGCATTCGCAATGGGTGGTTAAAGAACCGTAGTTTTAGAGAAAACAATTTTATTATTGATGAGGATCACCTCGATTCTTTTTTGTGTTGCTCATCCGATAACGTAGCCAATGCTCCCGATGTTACTGCTTTACTGACCGAAGAAGCGCGATTGACCAAGCAACTCTATAAATTAGCTGTCAATACCGTCGGTTACAATGATTTTGTTCGGGCAAAACGTGGTAGTGGCAGTGACCCTGCCAACCGTTTTCTCGATCATGGCAATTATTTGGCGTATGGATTAGGGGCGACGGCTACGTGGGTTTTGGGTATTCCACATGGATTGGCTGTTCTGCACGGCAAGACCCGCCGCGGGGGATTGGTGTTCGATGTTGCCGACTTA